>JBLNAU010000245.1:0-8839 GCA_050259515.1 Syntrophothermus sp. | reverse complement strand
TCCACTTCCTCGCCCTTGCGCGCCATTTCATAGGCTTTGCGGCCCTGGACCTTCACCGCCGAATAAGGAGGCGGTGTCTGCTCGATTTCACCGATAAAGGTTTTAAGCACTTCCTCGAACTGCTGCTCCGTTACGTTTACAGGCTGGTTGGTCGAGGTGACCTTTCCCTCTGCATCGAACGTATCTGTTCTCCCACCCAGGCGAATGATTGCCTGATATCTTTTATCGGAAGCCGAAACGTATTCGCTTAAGCGAACAGCGGGGCCCACCAAAATCACCAATACTCCAGATGCACGCGGATCCAATGTCCCGGTGTGTCCCGCACGGCGCAGGTTGGTGCCATTTCGAATGGCCTGTACCACGTCATGAGACGTCATCCCTACCGGCTTATCCACAACCAGCACGCCGGAGATGGCATTCTTTATATCTTGACTATTCACTGTCAGTCCTCCTTAACATTGTCCATGCTAATTATGACATATTTGTCTGAATTTATGGTTAGAGACCCAGTATTTCTTTCGTCGTCTTTAACACCAGGGGCTGGATATCGCTCAAATGGCCGGGCACATCGGCGCCTGCTGCCGCGGCATGTCCACCACCCCCGAATTGTTTTGCAATAGGTGAGACGTCAATTCCATCCTCGAGTGCCCGCCACGAGATCTTGACATGGTTATCACTCTGTTCAACGAAAATCATGCCAACTTTGTTTCCATGAATCGATGAAATCAAGTTAATAAGATCAGCATCATCATTGCCGCCATATCCTGCACGTCTGCGGTCATCCAGGGTGAGCGTACCCCATACAATTCCATTTTCCTGTTCCAGGCTGGAAAGCCCTGCCCCCCAGTAACGAGCCGCAGGGAAGGACTTATGGACCAGCGAGCGCATATACAGATCCGGCATGTTCGAGCCGGTTTCCATCAACATAGCACACAGGCGCAAGGCTGAAGGGTTTGTATTCGATGTACGGAAACCAAGGGTGTCGGTAATGATACCGGTCAGAAGTGCGTCGGCTACCGGTCTTGTGATCTTGAGTCCCCAGGCAGGCAGATGGTTTGCAAGGATGGCAGAAGTAGCAACCTCCTCAGGTTCAATCAGATTTAGATTTCCAAATTTTTCGTTGGTTTTATGATGGTCGATATTGATATCGGGCTGCCCGATCACTTCAAAGGCTTTCCCCACCCGCTTAAAATCTGCACAATCCACCGTAATAAACGTGTCGTGCTCCCCACTGGGTTCCCGGACGATGCCTGCACTGCCCTCCAGGTGCCGAAAGGAGGCAGGAACGCCATCCACCAGGACCATCCGCACGGATTTGCCGCTGTTGATCAAAGCCAGCCCCAGGCCCAGTAATGAGCCTATTGCATCCCCATCCGGACGAATGTGGGATGCAATCATTATTTTATTTGATCGATTCAGGCGCTCTTTAATTGCCCCGATTAATTCTTCGGTCATTTAACGATATTTCCTCTTATTTACCTGTATGTTTCCGTGAAGATACAGTAGTTTATTTCTTTTTTCTTAATTCTGCAAGTACTTTCTCGATATGATCCGCATTTTCAGGCGTCATATCCCAATGGAAACGGAGACGCGGGAAGGTTCTGAGCTCCACGCGGGAGGCAAGCGTCTTACGGATGAAGCCGGAAGCCGAATTTAACCCGGCAAGAACATCCTCCGATCGCGAGACTCCTTCCACGGCCGAGACATAAATGTCCGCGTAGGCCAGCTCCCTATCCACTTTTACGTCGGTGACATAAATTTGTTTCAGACGCGGATCATTGATCTCCCGGATCAACATTTCCGAGAATTCCTGGCGGATACGATCCGCGATACGCTGTAAACGAGTACCAGAAGGCATTATCAATCTCTAACCCTGCGAAGAGAGCCTTTGGGCTTCGCCCTTCGGTGATCTCTCCGCAGAGTTTTTTTCATTATTATTCCGCTTTTTCAACCATATAACAGACCAGCTGGTCACCGACCTGAATATCGCTGAAACTTTTGAAGCCGACACCACATTCGTACCCCTGCCGGACTTCCCTGACATCATCCTTCTCGTGACGAAGGGATCCCATATCTCCTTCATAGACGAGGTCTGTGCCGCGGTACAAGCGCACCTTGGCATTTCGCCGCAACTCCCCGTCGGTGACACGGCAGCCGGCCACCTTGCCAAACTTGGAGGCGGTGAAGACCGCAAGCACCTGCGCGCGCCCGATGATCTTTTCCTTGGTCTTGGGCTCAAGCATACCGTTGAGCGCCTTCTCGATATCCTCGGTCATTCGGTAGATGATCTCGTACAGGCGAATATCCACGCCTTCCTTCTCAGCCATGCGACGGGCCGAAACGTCTGCCTGCACGTTAAAGCCAATGATAATCGCATTCGAGGCCGCTGCCAACATGACGTCATTCTCGCCGATGTTGCCGGTTTCAGAATACAGGACCTTAATGCCGATCTCGCCTTCCCCAAGCTTGTTCAATTCGGTCACGACCGGGTCGAGGGATCCCTGGACGTCCGCTTTGACGATCAGGTTAAGCTCCTTGGCTTCGCCTGCCTGGACGTTGGCAAACAGATCCTCAAGCGAGACCTTTTTGCGAGCCTGCGCCTGGGATTTTACCGCTTCCTGGCGCCCCGAAACAATTGTGCGTGCTTCGCGTTCCGAGCCCACCACTTCAAACACATCGCCTGCCGAGGGGACGTCGCTCAGACCCATGACAGCCACCGGCATGGATGGGCCGGCCTTCTTTACGGGCTTGCCTTTGAAATCAGACAGCGCCCGCAGCTTGCCATACGAAGTTCCCGCAACAACAACATCACCCGACTCCAGCGTCCCGTTTTGGACCAGCAGGGTTGCCAGCACACCGCGCGACCGGTCCAGCTCGGCTTCGATCACGGTGCCGATCACCTTGCCGTTCGGGTTGGCCTGGATCTGCATGTTATCCGCAACCAGCAGAATTCCTTCGAGCAGATCGTCGATCCCCTGCTTCTGCTTGGCAGAAACCGGGATGACCATCGTGTTGCCGCCCCATTCATCGGGGACAAGTTCCTGCTCGGCAAGCTGCTGCTTGACGCGCTCGGGATTGGCATTGGCCTTGTCGATTTTATTCATGGCGACAACGATCGGGACCCGCGCCGCTTTGGCATGCGCGATCGCTTCACGGGTCTGGGGCATCACGCCGTCATCTGCCGCGACCACCAGGATAACGATATCCGCACCCTGGGCACCGCGTGCCCGCATCTGGGTGAACGCGGCATGACCGGGTGTATCCAGGAAGGTGATCAAACGGCCTTTCATTTCGACCTGGTATGCACCGATGTGCTGCGTAATACCGCCCGCTTCCCCTGCCGCCACATCCGTCTGGCGGATGGCATCCAGCAGGCTGGTCTTGCCATGGTCCACGTGACCGAGAATGGTCACGACCGGCGGACGGTTGGTCAGCTTCGATTCTTCCTCCCCCGCAATCATTTGCCGCCACAGCGGCACCTCTCCCGTTTCGACCTTGACTTCCTCGATCACTTCCGGGACCGCTTCGAAGCCATATTCGCCAACCACGATTGCAGCCGTGTCATAATCCACGGACTGATTAATGGTTGCCATCACACCATTGGACATCAGCTTTTTGATTAGATCAATGGGGCTTTTTTGAATCTTCTGGGCCAGATCGCGTATGACAATGCTGGCGGGCAATTCAAGTTTGTTTCCGTTCGTACTCATGGGCTACCTCCGTAATTCAGTCTGCGATGAATAACGCGCATGGAAGCACCTCATTCATCCCGGCAAGCCCAGTGAACGAATCAAACCATCATATTCTGGTTACTCGCCGGTCCCGACAACCTCCGACTCAGCAGGCAGAGAATGCATAAAATCTTCCAGTCGTGTACGATCATCTACTGATAAGTTCATCTTCAAAGCGTGCGCCAATGCGCCTTTGAATGCACGCTCCCAGCATTCCCGGCGGTCGTGCAGGTAGGCTCCTCTTCCGGCCAGTTTGTCGGTCGGATCCACCTGCACTCCATCGGCAGTGCGCACCAGACGAATGAGCTTGCGTTTGGGCAGAATTTCACGGCAGCCCACACAGGTCCGCTGGGGCACATGTTTGACACGCTGAACAGGTTTCTTAGACACCTTCATCTCACGTCATTGCAAAGCGCAACGACATTAACTATACTACCAATCTTCACCGAGATCATCGCCGCCGCGCTTGTGCTTCTTGCGACCGACGACTTCACCGCGTTCCTCGTCGAATTCAAGCTCAACGCTCTTCTTCTTGCCCTTCTTGCCCTTCTTCTTATCGGATGAATCATCATCATCGGCCGCGGCAGTCTGGAAGATCTCGGGCTTCATCGAGAAGAGTTCATCCAATGAGACGCCATCCTTGGCATGCTCATCGTCTTCCTCTTCGACAGGTTTCTTCTTGACTGGAGCAGGCTTCTCAGCAGCAGGTGCTTCCTCCACCTTGCCCGGCTCGGCAACCACTGCCGCAACTTCCTCGGCCACTGCTGCGATAGGCGTCACCTCGGCCTGGGCCTCGGTCATGGGGACAGGGGCAATTGCAGCATCCACCGGGGTTTCCACGGGAGCCGGTTCGGGGAACTTAAGGTTGGCCAGGCACTCATCGATGTTTTGCATCGCCTTGGGACCGATCCCGGGCAGACCCAGCACGCGGTTCTGGTCCATCTTCATGGACATCATCAAGCCGCCAATGGTATCAATACCCGCTTCGACCAGGATATTGAATACGTGTTCCTTCAGGCCAAGCTCTTCGAGAGGCATGCCAAATGCAGCTGTGGGAACCTCGGAGCGGGCGCTGGCAGTCTTTTCTTCGACCGCACGAGCAGCGTCTTCCTTGATCTGGATGGTGCGGCGCTCCACGCGGTCGACGAACTGGCCAAGCACGGTATATTCCTCGGGTGTGACCGGGCGGTTTTCGGTCTTTTTGGCCAGGATTTCCTCCACCTGCGGGATGGTCTCCACCACATTGGGCAGGAGGGCGCTCAGCGTGGGATCGCTCTGCAGCTTGTGGACAGCATCGCCCGCGGCTTCGGCCAGGGACTTGATATCGATACGCCAGCCGGTCAGCTTGGCGGCGAGACGGGCGTTCTGTCCATCACGGCCGATCGCCAGGCTGAGCTGGTCTTCACCAACCACCACGGTCGCCGTGCGGTTGCCGTCCACCTCGGAAAGATAGACGCCGCTGACACGGGCCGGGCTGATGGCCTTGGAAATATAAACCACGGGATCCTGATCCCACTGGATAATATCGATCTTTTCGTCGTGCAGTTCCTTGACGATGGCCTGGATGCGTACACCCTTGATGCCCACGCAGGCGCCCACCGGGTCTACGCCCGCCTGGGTGGCCATCACCGCCACCTTGGCACGCGCACCCGGCTCACGGGCGATCGCCCGGATCTCAACCACCCCGTGGTAGATCTCAGGAACTTCATTTTCAAGCAAGCGGCGCAGGAAATTGCGGTGAGCGCGGGAGAGCACGATCTGGGGACCGCGCGATCCATCCTTAACTTCCAAAACGACTGCCCGAACACGATCGTGCAGCTTGAAGCGCTCGCCGGGAATTCTCTGGTTGCTCGGCAGAACGCCTTCCGCCTTCATGTCAAGCCCGAGGGTGGTCGCCTGGGCATTGGTCGCCTGGACGATGCCACTCACGATCTCTCCCACCTGGCGCTCGAAATACGACATCTGGTTGGAACGCTCTGCCTCGCGGATGCGCTGCTGGATCACCTGGCGGGCCGTCTGGGCGGCGACGCGGCCAAAATCGGCCGGCGTGGTTTCCACCACCACCATGTCGCCCAGCTGGGCCTCCGGGTTGACCTTGCGGGCCTCCTCCAGCAGAACCTCGGTCTTCGGCTCCTGGACGTCCTCGACAACTTCCTTTTCTGCAAAAACCATCACCCTGCCGGTCTCGGGATCGATTTTGGCTTCCACATGCTGTGCTGCAGACGCGTTCACAGCTCGCCGGTACGCGGATACCATGGCGGATTCAATCGCTCCCAGGATGATCTCCTTGGAAAGCTGTTTTTCCTCCAGCACCTCGTTAAAAGCCAGGGAGAATTCGTTCTTTGACATGCTTACTGCTCCGTTTATTCCTTATTACAAGCAGAAAAGTGGGGGCTGCCCACTTCTCGGTGCGTTCAGTGATCGATTCGTCGTACGATTTGATTTTAGCATAGGGGATTAAAACATGCAAGATATAATAGCCTGCATGCGACAACGAAACCTTGACAAAGCAGCCCTGCGCGGCGAACCGTCCTATGTTTGGCGGGCAGGACAGCAGCGCAGAATGGATATGATCGTACGGGCGGCAGGAACACGCCTTCAAGGCAGGATCCTGGAGAACGGATGCGGCGTGGGGATGTACGTCGAACACCTCTCCCCTTTTGGAGGCCAGGTCATCGGGCTGGAATATGATTTCGAGCGGGCCGTAGAGGCAGGAGAGAACTCCCCGCATATCATCAATGCTGCCGGAGAGTTTGTCCCGCTTCCCTCCTCGACTTTTGACCTCATCCTCAGCCACGAAGTGATCGAACACGTACAGGATGACCGGGCCGCCATCCGCGAGATGGTCCGCATCCTCCAGCCCGGCGGACGGATCGCCCTCTTTTGCCCGAACCGGGGCTATCCCTTTGAGACCCATGGCATTTATTGGAAAGGGGAATACCACTTCGGCAACAAGCCATTGATCAATTACCTGCCGCGCCGTCTGCGAGACCAACTTGCTCCCCATGTACGCGTATATTCGGGAAGGGATCTGGGGAAACTTTTCGAGGGCTTGCCTGTTAAATTCATCGAACGCACCGTCATCTTTGGCGCGTACGACAACATCATCGCCAGGTTCGGTCCCTTTGGAAAAATACTGCGCAGTATCCTGCAGCTCTTCGAAAAGACGCCCTTGAAATTTTTGGGCTTATCACATTTTTGGGTCATCGAGCGCATCTAGAGGTACAGGCCATGCAACCTTGGAAAACGATCTCACGCCAGGTCATTCTCGATAAACCTCCCTTCCTGACCGTGGAAAACCATGTCGTCGAGCTGCCAGACGGACGGGTCATTCCCGACTGGTCATGGATCATTACGCCGGATTTCGTCAACGTGATCGCCATTACCGAGGAAAACACCTTCCTGTGCTTCCGCCAGATCAAGTACGGAATCGAGGGGGTTTCCCTGGCGCCAGTGGGAGGCTTTATCGAGCCTCATGAAACGCCTCTGGCAGCCGCGCAGCGCGAGCTCCGCGAAGAGACAGGCTATGAAGCGCCGCAATGGATCGACCTGGGCCAGTACCGCGTCGATCCCAACCGAGGTGCAGGGACCGGTTCCCTCTGGCTGGCACGCGGGGCACATCGGGTAATGGATGCGAATGCCGATGACCTCGAGGAACAGATCCTTCTGCACCTTCAACAGTCTGAAGTTGAGATGGCGCTTAGAAATGGTGAATTCAAAGTGATGGCGTGGGCTGCCTGCATCGCTACAGCCCTTTTATATTTGATCCGGGAGTCTTAATGTTGGAAATAAACTCAAAAGCTGAATTGATCGCCTCGCTCAAAAATTCGAACCGGCTTGCAGCAGGCTGGTTCGAGGAAATCCCTGCTCATGATTTTTTCAAGCGACAGGGAGAAGTCTGGTCCCCTTCCGACAATCTCGATCATTTGATCAAGACGGTCAAGTCCATTACGAAAGCGCTGAAACTTCCCAGGATCACTCTCCAGGCCATGTTTGGCAGGCCTGAAAAGCCATCCGTGTCCTATGAAGATCTGTGCCGGGATTACCGGGATGCAATCGCACAGGGGGGTCAGGCATCCGGGCGGTATCTACCGGATCAGCAAAGCCCACAGGATCAGGAGGCGGAGAAAAAAGCTCTGCTAGAAGAATGGTCAAAGACCAGCTATGAGCTGGTGTCTGTGGCTGATCAATGGGACGATCATGAGCTGGACCAGTACCAGCTTCCCCATCCCCTGCTAGGCAAGCGCACTGTGCGGGAGATGCTTTACTTCACGATCTACCACAACCTGCGCCATGCCAGCCAGGAGGGCGACTAGCGCCGCTTGAGCGGCCAGACCCTGACGGGCACACTATACACCGCCTGGAACATTGCTCCGTAGCCAATGCCGTGCCGCAGCTCCTCGGGCGTCACCTGCTGAATCTCGAGTACGGTCTGGCGTTTTTGAAAGCGCGTCCAGCCGAAATATTTCAGGGTTTTCACGAGGTTCCTATCCAGGCTTTTTCCCATCGCCTTGATCGCGTTCGACAGGCGCGGGACTTTTACGAGCAGATGGATGGAGCCATCCCAGTTCTTCCGGCTCTCCATCCATGATTCTTCGAACTGGAATACAGCCTGCACATCCGGCTGCCAGACCGCCAGCCGTTGTGCAATCCTTTGTTCGAGCGCAAGCTTAAAAGCCTTTACGAATTCGATGCGCTGACCCAGCCGGTGAAGATCGGCATTTCTCAAAAGCGGATGCACCTGGGCTTTCGCATCTTCCAGGGCGCTCTCACAAATTTTATTCGCAATCAGTCCAAGGTCTTTTGGGAGAGGCAGCTGTTCCCCAGGCTCTTCCAAACCCTGTTGATTCATACTGTTCATTTCAAACCATCCATTTAACTTTAGTCAGGCTTACCGTTAATTCAACAGGACATAAATATGTCCAGTCCTCTCTATGCTGGTTAACGAGCTTTTTTAGCTCCGTGTCACAATCGGGAACCCCAAAAAGCTCCCTACTCCATGAGAGCGGAGTGAGAGAAGCTTTAGTGTTGGATTTAATGATGAGATCTTTTAATTGAGACTTTTTCGGAAATCGTAAATTCCGTCTTTCACTTCCCACCTTTTTCCG
>JBLNAU010000244.1:0-6093 GCA_050259515.1 Syntrophothermus sp. | reverse complement strand
CAAAGAATGCAATATCATTGGGTTCAAGCTCGGAGAAAATACTCAGATCCACATCCTGGAGTTTTTTTGGAATGATCGTGGTTTTTGAGAAATCCTCCGGGCGTATCACCGAAAGTAAAAGCTCCGGATGGGGATCGATGAACGTCAACTGGACGCTGTTTTGAAGAAATCGCTCATTCACATCGAGCATAAGCGATGAAGTCATGCCTGAGCCTACTTCGATAATACGCTTGGGTCTGAGATGGCGGAGCATCGAGTATAAAATAATTCCATCCCCTCTGGAGTAGGTGCCGTTATTTGTCCAATAACGCAGGGCTTGAGCTTTTTCCTTGGGAAACGGGAATTCTGGATAATACTCTTTAAAGTGCTCCGCCTGTTCCAACATCTTGCCATCATCCAGTGTAATTCCTGGGAGTGGTTGTTTCTGCCGGTCAAATATCCGGTCCTGGTTCACCCAGAGCTCATTCACAGCCGGTATGGGGGAGTAATAATGTCCTGGCGGCACGTACTTCAGATAAATCATGTTCTCGCGAATTGCTTCAAGGAGACGCCCATCGACAATCAAAGGGGATGCTTCCAAAGTGGCGGGTGGATCCTGTCGGGAAGAGCCTATGAAGTATTGTCTTATTTTGGGGAGCGGTGTCTTGCGAAGGATGGCTTTGATTTTCATAGTGGTGGTATTCATAATTACCTTTTTCATGCAGCTTTACGGAGGATGTACAACGATTTTGTGCGAACGATCAAAAGAATTCCTTGCCCAGAATGCCGAGTTATTTTAGGTCGTCTGTGGTGTTTGATCTTTATCAATGTGGGGGGCGGGATGAAATAAAAAATGTCAATCCATCGACCATCCATGACAATGGGTGCTTAATGGCTGCAGATCCACTGATAGGACTATGCGATTCTTCGAAGCCATATACTGCCGCCGGGTCCATCCAAAAATCTTGGCAATGTAGCCCTGATTTGATCCCGGTGAAAGATGGCCAAGTAATCACAGAAAAAAACGATCTCAAAGGCGGTATTAAATTCGAGGAATGATCGTAATACATACGTCTCATTCCAGGCTGCCCCAATATCCAACAACCACTCTTTCGGGTATTCGAACGGGTAAAAAGTGTCATGGAAGTGAATAAAAACACCCGGTTTTAAGATTGGCAGTATTTCAAAAAAGATGAAATTCACATCGCTGTCACATTTGCTGACGTGTGTAGAGTCGAAGAATGCGATGTCGTTCGGCTCGAGATCCTCGTAGATCTTCAGGTCAATCTCCTGAAGTTTTTTATGGAGGACATTGATCCTGGGCACATCCTCAGGGTGTACCATGGACAGCATCCGTTCGGGGTATGGATCGATGAAGGTCAGGTTAACGCTATTATTCAAAAACAATTCATTCACATCCAGCATCAGGCAGGATGACATCCCTGAGCCTGCTTCAACGATACGTTTGGGTTTGAGATATCGCATCATTGAATAGAGGAGAATGGCATCACCTCTGGAATAAACACCGTTATCCATCCAGAAGCGTAGCGGCTCCTTTTTTTGATCCTCGAAGGGGAAATCAGGATAAAATTTCTTGAATTTTTCCAGATAGCCCAGCATCATCTCGTCATCAATATTAATTCCCCTGAGAAGTTGTTTCTTCGTCCGGTTGAAGATACGATCCTGGCTGGCCCTGAGTTCAGCCAGCTCTGGCAGAGGGGAATAGTAATGTCCGGGAGGCGCAAATTTAATATAGAGCAGGTTTCTTTGAAGAGCATTTATAGTGCCGGCATCCACCTCCAACTGTGGTGAATTCGCAGGAACAGCTTCTGCTGTTGGAGCCTGAATGGAGGAATGCTGGGGTTGACTGCCGGCTAAACGCTGTTTGACCCGTTTTAGAAAGTTAATCACAGTTCTCCTTTGTGCTTTTGGGAAGTCTCCTGGCCAAAATCCTACCCCAAGGGGAATGTCCGGCTGCCAAACCTGTACACTGAATTGTACATCGTTTCCAAAAATGTGAGCTGCACAAAATCAGATTTGTTACACGTCCCTCCCCATAAAATGGGAGTGGAGGTATCATATTGAACGTCATTTATCGATGAAACCGGAGTACGCATGCCCAATCCCGCGCTGACAGAACTGCTGGCCAGCTATGTTCCCAAACTGATCCAAAATAGAGTTGCCGCCAATCCATCGCCCATTGAAGTGCCGGTCTCAGAAGACATGCAAGCGGCAATTCTTTTCGCGGATATTTCGGGTTTTACACTCCTCACCGAACATCTGGCAGAACGAGGGCCGGCAGGTGTGGAAACCCTGGCACGCATTCTGAACGAGTATTTCGGCCAGTTGATCGATATCATCCACGATTATGGCGGAGATGTGGTCAAGTTTGCGGGAGATGCAGTGATCGCAGTCTGGCCGATTGTGGCGAATGATGTTGCCGCGGGAGGCACCGGGGAGGGAGGCCCCATCTCGCGGGCCGACCTGTGGCAGTGGACGATGCGCGCCTCGGAATGCGCTGTCACTGTCCGTGAGCGGCTGACCAACTATCAGGTGGAGGGTGCCAGTCTGTACCTGAAGCTGGCTGTGAGCACCGGCCATATCCTGGCTGCCCATGTGGGAGGCGTCTTCAGCCGCTGGGAGTTTTTGCTCACGGGCAATCCCCTGATCGAACTAGGCATTGCCAACAACCTTGCCCGGGCCGGCGAGATCCTGATCACGCCCAGCGCCTGGAGATTGATCCGAAATGATGCGGTCGGCAAACCGACCGAGTTTGAGCTGCGGGACGCGATCGCCCAGGGCGGACTTTTGGAAAAGCTGAACAAGCCCTCCTCCATTTCCACCGCGAAAAGGAAAATTCAGATCCCGGACGGTGGGGAAAATTCACTAAGAGCCTACATCCCTGGAGCGATCATCAACCGCCTGTCTGCCGGGCAGAGCAGCTGGATCGCAGAGTTGAGGCGTGTCTCGGTTCTTTTCATCAACCTGCCGGATATCGACCAGGAGACAAAGCTGGAAACCGCCCAGAATATTGCGCGTCTGATCCAGCGGTCCATTTATCGCTACGAAGGCAGCATCAACAAAATCAATGTTGATGATAAGGGAATTACGATTGTGGCTGCACTGGGCCTGCCGCCTTTCTCTCATGAGGACGATCCGGCCCGCAGCGTACAGGCGGCGCTCCTGATCCGCGGAGAATTGAACACCCTCAAGGTTCGTAGCCATATTGGCGTCACGACCGGGAGAATCTTTTGTGGATCGGTGGGGAACGATTCGAGGCGTGAATATACGATCATTGGCAATGCAGTCAACCTGTCGGCGAGGCTGATGACTGCTGCCGGAGGAATGGATCAGATCATCTTAAAGTACGGGGTATCCATCCTGTGTGATCGTGTCACCTATGAAGCGGCCAAGGAGGTTGTGGAGTTTGAGTTTGAGCCGCCCCAGATGGTCAAGGGACGCATCGAGCCGGTGGAGGTATTTCATCCTGTAGCATTGAAGAAAAGCGTCATGCGCCCGAAGACCGATCTGATCGGTCGCCAGGAGGAGAAGGCTCTCATCGCCAATGCCCTGCAGGAGTTTTCACGCGGAGAGCCGCATCAGACGCTCGTCCTGATCGGAGAGGCAGGTATCGGGAAATCGCGCCTGTTCGAAGACCTGGTGCGTCAGGCGGAGAGCCTGAACGTGAACATGTTCAATGGTGCCGGCGATACGATTGAAAAAAACAATCCCTATTATTCGTGGCGGCCCGTATTCAACCGAATATTTGGGATCGAGGAATTTACGACCAAGAGCGAGTATTCAGATGAGATCCGCAAGCTGATCCAGGCAAATGTCCTGCGAAAGCTGACGGAAATCGACGCGGACCTGGCCCGCTACATGCCTCTGCTGGATGTCGTCCTGCCGATCCAGATCCCGGATAATGAGTTTACTTCAGCGATGTCCGGTGAGATCCGGGGCGGAAATATTCGCGAGCTGCTGACAACCATCCTCTCGTTTGAAGCACGCAAGGCACCTCTGGTGCTTGTCATGGAGGACCTGCACTGGTTTGATTCCGGTTCCTGGGCCCTGCTGGTGGATATCCAGCAAAAGGTCCGCCCCATTTTGCTGGCAGTGAACACCCGTCCTCTGCCAGAGCCGGCTCCGATCCAATTCAAGCAAATTCTGGATATGCCTCAGACGCGCCTGATCAAGCTCGAGGCGATGATGCTGGATGATGTGGAAGCGCTGGTCTGCCAGCGGTTGGGAGTCAAATCCATCCCGCCGATGATCGGCCGATTGATTCGCGAAAAATCCGAGGGCCATCCCTTCTTTGCCGAGGAGCTGGCTTATGCCCTGCGCGATTCTGGGATCCTGGTCATTGAAAATCACGAGTGCCGAATGTACTCGCGGCTGATCAACTTTGAAGATCTAACCCTGCCGGATACGCTCCAGGCTGCAATCACCAACCGCATCGATAGTCTTGCCCCCTCCCAGCAGCTGACCCTTAAAGTAGCCAGTGTGATCGGGCGGATCTTTGCCCTGCGCGCCCTGCAGGCCATCCACCCGATCGATTCGGACAAGCCGGCATTGCGTGACTATATGGAGAATCTCACGCGGCTGAGTCTGATCCTGGTGGAGTCAGAAACGCCGGACCTGGCTTATATCTTCAAGCATGCCGTTACACAGGAAGTTGCTTATAACCTGATGCTCTTTTCACAGCGCCGGCAATTGCACCAGGCAGTCGCCGAATGGATCGAGCAAAGTAACCGGAATAACATCCAATCCTATTACAGCCTGCTTGCCTATCATTGGTCCCAGGCGGCGGAAATGCCCGACTCGGTCCGCAACTACCTTGCCATCCGCAAGGCGACCGAGTACCTGGAAAAGGCCGGTGACCAGGCCATGGATAATTATGCCAACCAGGAGGCGATCCAGTTCTATACCCAGGCACTGGAATGGGAAGTCCATCAGCAGAAACTGGAAAACCGTCAGGCAGTGCGCGACAGTCAGCTTCGACGGGCGCGCTGGCACAGCCGCATCGGCCTGGCTCACTATGGCCTGGGCTCCCTGCCTGACTGTGAAAAACATGCTCGTGAAGCTCTACGGCTCCTGGAACGACCCATCCCTGAATCGAACATTCGCCTGGCATTTGGCATTGTGTTGCAGACGGTCAGGCAGGTGGCTCACCGCTATTTCCCGGCCCGTTATGTAGGCTTGCACTCCAATCCCCAGGAAAGGGAGCGGGCGATCGAGGTGGCGCGGCTGTATGAATATATGTCGCGGGTCTATTTCTATTCGAATGAGACCCTGCCCATTGTTTATATCGTGCTGCGCTTCCTGAACGAGGCGGAAAAAGCAGGCACCTCTCCCGAGCTGGCAACTGCCTATTCGAGCATGGCTGTCCTGGCGGGGTTCGCTCAACTGCATAACCTGGCTGAATCGTATAGCGGGCGCGGACTGGCGGTTGCCGAGCAGGTCAACCAGCCATCCAATCGCATCACAGTAAATGTGGTCACCGGCGTGCATAAAGTCTCGGTGGGGAAGTGGGATGAGGTCCGTGCCCGGGCGTTGGAGGCGCAGGCCCTGTGCGAGCAGCTGGGTGACTATCGCCAGTGGGGGGATAGCACAACCCTTTTAGCAGAAGGCGCCTTGATCGCAGGCGACATGCAGGCTGCCTTGAAAACGGAGATGCATCTCCTCGAGGAAGCGCGTCGCAGGCGGAACCCACTGCAGACCTGCATGGCCTTGTTTGGGGTATCCACCGTTTACATCCGTAGGGGTGAGGATGCGAAAGCCATCCCCATGCTGGAGGAGGAGCTCCAGATCCTTGAAGAGCTTCCCAACATGGCATCCAGCATCAACACCAATGCGCTGCTTGCACTTGCCCATTACAGGATGGGAGATGTGGAAAAGGCACTTGCCTATGCCAGCAAGGTCCAGGAACTCGCCTCCGATCTATCCCCGACCGTCTATTCACTGGATATTGGTTTTTCGGCTGTTGCCGAGGTTTATTTCGATCTGTGGGAAAAGGCCTTGAAGGAGCCGAATGGTCTGCTCAACGCCGAACACTTTAAACAATTGTCTGAAAAAGCGCTAAAGCTGCTAAAGGGCTTCCGGACCATTTTCCCGATC
>JBLNAU010000243.1:0-7986 GCA_050259515.1 Syntrophothermus sp. | reverse complement strand
CTTCGCTAAGTCGGATAATTGTGCTCGGATTATAGAACACTTTTTCTATAAATGCAATTCTTAACTTGATGGAAGCTTGCGCGGATCCAAATGAGCTGCTTCTTCGATCAGTTCTTTCAGCTCCTCCCAGGGCGCGTCATCATAGGACCTGATCCAGGCATAGCGCTTTGCCTTTTGCGTGCCTTCGAGCAGATGGTGAGGATCGGACAGATGGATGCCGTGGATAAAGCCCAGCCCGATGTGATCCTCGAAGATGGCGACCTGGCAGATGCTGGCGCTGACGACTCCCCCGCGACCCGCGTGGAAGTAGCTCAGCCCGCCCCAACGGATCACCTCCACTGCCTCCGGGGCGACCTCGGCAACCAGGTTCCTCAGCTCGAAAACGATCTCCTGCAGCGGAGGAGGGGTGCGCTGAAGAAAGACTTCGATCTCGTGAAGGCCTAGCATGGATCACTTCTCCTTGAGCCGGATCAGAAACAGACCGTGGATTCCGCCCACGACCGCGCCCGTGACAAATAAAGTTCCTGCCATCAACAACACGGACTGCCACAATTCAGGCAGCTTGAATGCCATATCGATCCCCCAGAAGATGACCGGCATGCCGAAGGTCCAGGCCAGCATGTTGGCGGGAATCCAAAGGCCGGCGCGTTCGACTTTTTTGCGCAGGGCGAGCCACTGCGCAAAGGACAGCACCGCGCCTCCGACCGCGCCCATCCCCGCTGCCAGCAGAAGAACGATCCATTGAGCGGGTTCCGCCGCGGGGGCGCTGGATCCGGTTGTCTCATTCATGCTCATGATCGTTGAGGGAAGATATCCCAGCACGTAGGCGATCAATGCGCCGATGAATGTCCCGCGCCACCATTCGAATCTTCCAAGGGAAGGAAAACATGGCTTCATGGCCCACCATTGGGCCAGTCCAACGAAGGTTGCTTCCACCGCGCCGCTGGCAACCGCCACGACAAAGGAAAGGAGAATGCCAGCGATGGTGTTTGCCTCTCCCATTCGGGAAAAGAAAAGACCGGTGATCGCAAATGTCAATCCCAGCCCAACCGTTTCGCTTACTGCATTTGCCAGGGTCCAGCGGGTCCAAAGTTGTTGATCTGTCATGTCCACGTTCCTGAAGCACAAAATCTCAATCCTTTTACGCAACAGGACGGGCTCCGTTGCTTTTTATCAGGAGGAAGATTTCTCCAGCTCTTTTTCGATATCTTTTCGGGCTCTTATGGCAATGGGGGCCTGGAGGTGACGAAGCAGGGTCTCCCGGCTTTTATCCTTTACATAGAAGTCCCGATACATTTCCAGAATCGAAATCGTTTCATCCTTGTAGCTTTCAATGGCGACCGGATCACCCATTTTGATCATACCCTCTTTTAGCACGCGACAATACAGACCGGGACGTTCCGCCTGGCGGAATTTTTTCACCCACTGCGGGTCCTCCATACGGGCGGCAAAGGTTCCACAGGGAATACGCGGGGCAGTGACCTGCAGGGATACCTCTCCGATGTGGAGAATATCGCCAATGTTAAATTTGGCGCTTTCCAGGTCGCTGATCGTCAGGTTTTCTCCGAAGGTGCCGGGCGCCATTGGCTCGCCCAATTCCCGACCCCACCAGTCATAGTCCACTCTGCCGTAGATATAAACCGCTTGATCGGGTCCGCCGTGGTGCCTCGTGCTGACAATGACATCCTGTTCCAGTCCCAGCCGGTTCACACGGACAGGCCGGTCGGTGGGTAGTTTGAAAATGCCGGTTCTTTCAAGACGATCTTTTCTGGTCAGGGTTCGCTCCTGACCGATGTTCACACTGATCAAATGCATTGAAGCTTTACCTCTTTTTTTACGAATGAGCCGCGGCCCCTATTGTACGCCACCTGCCGATACATTCTCATCCCCATCGGCCAGATAGAGTGCCTGGCCTTGCTCAGCAGGGAAAAGGTTTCCCCTGCCAGAAAATTATGTGCCAGCAAACCGGTCGATGCGGTTCTCGACGCCATGCTGAACCGGGTAATAACCTTCTGCCATAGCGAGACAAAATCCTTCATGCCAGCAGGCTGCTTAACACTCTGAGAGAGCCTCCATTTCAATTCCATTACATGCAAGGTCGATATATGGAGAAAACAGGCCTAATTCGGGGGTTATGACCAGGTATGGTGGTTTTTGCGACCGGATTCGTCAAAATAAGACCGTTTTGTTACTTCGGCCCTGTAACGGAACCTGACTACATCAGTCATGCACCCAGATAACAAAAATGTAAGGCCTTATCCATATTAGATCCCTCCCTTAAGCTGACGTTATCGACCTGGGAACTTCCCAACGGCCTGCAGCTTTTCTCAGGGAAGGAAGGAGACAAACAATGAAGCACACAATGAAGCTCACCATCGTATCCATCGCCGTACTTTTTTCATTGCTATCATCAGCTATCCTGCCCATCCACGTACTGGCAGACGATTCAACCCCACCGCCCGCGGAAACCTCCGCGGTGGCACCTGCCACTCAGGAACCCGTCGTTCCCGATGCCCCCACTGAGATCCCTGTCACCGAAGCAACCTCTGTTCCTGAAGAGACCCAATCCGTAAATACGACCCCGGCCCCCGAGGAAACCGGATCTGTAGAAGCTACCGCCACCGAAGCACCAGCAACTGAGGCGGTCATTGCAACCAGTCAGCCTGCGGTCCAGGAGACTGAGCCGGCTACCTTAACCGAGGTTGTTGCAGCCGCAGCTGAGAGCGATATAAAGCTGGCCAGCTCGGATGGAGAAGCTCTGGTCCTCGGCACGGTGGAGGCTGCCAATACGCTGAGCACGGGCGACCCTTATATTGTTCGCGGCGGAGTTACCTATCGCTTCCTTTCTGTGGGCGGTTGTTCCGCTTTCGGAGGTGTTAGCAGCACTTGTTTCGAATCCGCTACGCCCATCCAGTCAGCAGTCAATTTTGCCGTTCCCTATGAGACCGTGTATGTCGAAGCCGGTACATATCATGAACAGGTGGTCATCAACACCGCCAACCTGACACTGCAGGGCGACCCGGGAAACCTGACCGCGGCCGGTGTAGGCCCGAATGCCCCGGTGCTGGATGGGAGTACGTTCTCAGGTGCTACGATCGGCATTACCGTATATGCGGAGGGATTCACTTTACGAGGCTTTATCATCCAGAATTTCAATACCGCGATCCTGCAGCAGACCGTATCCGGGAATAACACGGTTACCTATGACAACAATGTCATCCGAAACAACGTCACTGGAATCAGGATTGTCAAGGATGGTGGATCGCCTGGCATCGAGATTCATTACAACTCTTTCGAGAACAACAGCGGCTATGATTTGATCAACGTGGACCCCTTCGGCCATAATGTTCAGGATGTGAATGCAATGAATAACTACTGGGGCTGCCCCCAGGGTCCGGTTGTGGCATTCCCGAATCCAGTGGAAGAGGATTACATCCTTTGGGCGGACAGATTCGGAAAAGGAGGCTCGATCACTCCTTATGTCCATGAAAACAATGATTGGCCAAGCTGTGCCATCCTGTATGGTGATTCCACTTTGTATGATCACGGTGGCTCGAATTACAAGCCCTACAAAATAATCATTAATTCCATTGCAACCAGTAAAGAGTCCACTTCTACACCGACGAATACGCCCACCAATACTCCAACGAGCACACCTACCAACACGCCCACGAATACTCCGACGAGCACTCCTACCAATACGCTCACGAATACTCCAACGAGTACACCTACAAACACACCAACCAATACTCCGACAAATACTCCAACGAGTACGCCTACCAACACGCCCACCAATACCCCGACAAATACTCCAACGAGCACTTCTACAAATACGCCAACCAATACTGCAACGAGCACGCCTACCAACACGCCCACCAATACTCCTACAAATACGCCAACAAGTACATTGGTTCCACCTACGAACACACCAACAAATACACCAACAGACACGCCAACCAATACGCCTACAAATACGCCAACCGGCACGCTGGTTCCTCCTACTGACACACCGACGAATACGCCGACCAATACTCCTACGAACACACCCACAGACATGCCAACCAATACTCCTACGAACACACCCACGAGTACATCCACCAGCACGCCAGCCAATACACCAACCAGTACACCGACCAACCCTCCCGCCACGCCGGCGAACAAAACACATCGTCCACCGGCTGGTCCGACGGGTTACATCCCGGTCACCGGTGGCAGGATGCATGCCATTACTGCAGGCATTGCGCATACCTGTGCCATTACGCCGGAAGGCGGCGTCCGGTGCTGGGGCAACAATGACCATGGTCAGCTTGGCGATGGTACCTACAAGGGCAGCGATGTCCCGGTCCATGTGGCTGGCCTCAGTGGGGCCAGAACAATTTCTGCCGGCGGCAATCACACCTGTGCCCTCAGTGGAAGCGACGTCTGGTGCTGGGGTGAAAATTCCCAGGGCCAGCTTGGTGACGGCACAACGGTCAATCGCAGCACGCCTGTAAAAGTGCTGGGCGATGCCGCGGATATCACAGCCGGTCTGGATTACACCTGTGCGGTCATGAACTCTGGCAAGGTGATGTGCTGGGGCAACAACGACCAGGGACAGCTCGCCAATGGCTCGAAGAAGGATAGCAATATCCCCACCCTGGCCACTTTGATCACCGGCATTTCCGAGGTCGATGCGGGCTTGAACAAATCCTGTGGCCTGACCAGCACCGGTTTGCTGCGCTGCCTGAACGATGGCACGAACCAGGATCTTGGGATGTTGGCTCCGGCTGCCAGCCTTGAGGTGGCGGTCAATCGTTTTGGCCCGGTCGTAGTGGCGCTGAACGATCAAGGTGTCCCTGTCACCTTCCGGGGAAACACCTCCCAGCAGGTTAGTAATGTGAGCGGCGCCATCGATGTGGACAGCGGCCTGGGTCACTTGTGCGCTCTCCAGCGTGACGGCACGGTGAAGTGCTGGGGCTCGAATTACTACGGACAGTTGGGAACGAACACCCAAACCAGCAATCCTATCCCCCAGGCTGTATTGAATGTCTCGGCTGCCTGGCAGCTGGCAGTCGGCAAGTACCATGCCTGTGTGATGCTCACAACAAGCACACCCGGCACCAACGATATCCAGTGCTGGGGTCTGAACAAGGACGGCCAGCTCGGGGATGGGACCTATACCAACAGCGCCGTTCCCGTCTTCGTAAAGTAAATAGTGGCGGGCCAGGTTCGCCCCCTGGCCTGGATCAGCGGGGAATGAAAGAGACCGGACTGACCATCCCTTCAGTCCGGTCTCTTTTTAATTCCAGGGGATAACTTTACCGTATCCCGGCCAGAGGAAGCGAGAATAAAAGGCTGACAACAGAGACCATCCCGCTCACCAGCAATCCAAAAGCGACTGTAAGTGTCACAGCCAGAATTGGATGCAGGTTAAATCTTGTAATCAGGATTGCAGTTGTTTTCCAGGCTAGCATGCCCAGCAGGATGGCTCCTGTACTTAAGCAGGTTAGAGAGATGCCCAGGGCGGTGGCTCCCTGACTTTGCGTGGCGCCGTTCATGGCGATCATTTCGAAAATCAAAGTGAGAACAGCAAATATCAAAAGCAGGAGAAGGCTCAGGAGCAGTGAAACAACCGATGCGGTTCGTTGGGACATGTGACCCTCTGGTTGAAAGCTTATAGGTTCGAAAAACAATGGGGCAGTATACCAAACCTGCACGACCGGCATAGCACCGGAGATGGAACATCGTTAATCCATTCGCCATGCCATGTTGGAGTCAAGAGATGGCATCGACAGGAAAGGAGCAGTAAATTGGATATCACTTGCTATAAGTGCAAAAACACGTGGGAAGTGCCCACCGGAACCATTCTCTCCGCCAGGCTGAAACATGCCCTGGGGTATAAGGAATATGCCTTTACCTGTCCCAATTGCGGGGCGAAGAATGAGTTCACCCCGGATGAGTTTCATTCCCGGGATCTGCCCCAAAATGTGGTTCCTGTGACAGGCGGCACGTCAGAGCCGGGCTCCAATGACCATGCGCATTTAGAGCGTAAAAATACCGCCCGGTATGCGCCGACGAACCCGGTCGAGTCGCCGGGGCTTAAGAGCGGGCAGCAGCAGGCAGTGATTCGAGCGCGTGGCGTCGAAGCGCGCCGGGATCACAGCAACTGGGCCGAGGTCATGGGCGCTTTCGGCCAGGGCGAAAGGATCACGATCGTCGATACATGGACGGATGGGGAGAATACCTGGGTGCAGCTTGGCCCGGAACGCTGGATCAATATCGAACAGGATGGTGAACCTGTCCTCGATCTAATCGATTAACTTCCGCATGCAGGAAACAAAATAAATTGACCGGTTCCGTAGGAACCGGTCGTTTCTATGCGGGACCTGATTTGCTTTCACAGCCTAAAAATGGACAACTGCCTTGGCTCAGGGATTTAATCCACCGTATAGTAAATAAAATCATGATTTGCGTAAACGGTAACGGATAAACCGTTCTCCACCAACTTCCACCTCTCCATCCGGTTGGAATCCGAGCCGTAGGATCCCTTTAACGCGCGTCCGTGTGGGCGGAAACAGGATCGTGACAGAGTCCAATCCCATTTCGTTGAAAGCGCGGCGAATGATCTCATCGTAAATGACTTTCCCATATCCCCAGTAATCCGGGTGAAGGACAAGCCCAAGGTCGGCATCCCCCTCCTCGGGCTGCAAGCCTCCCCAACCGGCGAATTTCCCATCGATCACAAATGCCCAGGGACCGTAGCCGTGCTCCTCCCATATCCGTTCCTTTCCAGCGACCCAGTTTCTGCAGGCTTCCTCATCGAAGCTGCTGTCGCTCAACGGCATCTGGCGCATCACCAGCGGATGGGTATTGAGGGCAACATATTCCGAACAGTCGATCTCGCTCATGCGCTTGAACTCCAGCTTCATCTTAATCACCTCCACAAGGGTTGGTTTGCGTGGGTAGACGATCCATGCCTCTATAGGGTTCCCAGGACCTCGAACCATTGTACCTGGGCCAGCGGAGCAAAGATCAGAATGAAGTCCCGGATATCCTGCAGGTGTTTCTCCACCGCCTGCTCCTCAATTCCCCGGGGCGCATAAACGGTAAACAGGACGTTGCGCGTACCGGCAGTGATCTGGGTGCGCCGGTCGGGGCCGTATATGATGCTCGAGAGAATGCCCTCCCGGTCGCTGATCATCATATCGCCCGGCTTTAGAGTTTGTTCCTCGCCTCTCATCAGCGTATAGCGCTCCGTTCCCTTTGAAACATCCAGGGTGAGCGGCAGGGACAGGATATCCAGGTCATGGCCTGCAGTCAGCAGTATGTTCTTGATCTCCGCCATGAACATCGCTTCGACAAGGGCGGAAACACTCGGGATCGACTTTCCCTTCCAGGCGATGGATTCCAGCTGCAACTGGACATGATAGCTTTTCTTGAAGCGCTTGTAGTAACTGCTATAGGCCCGCAAAATGGGATGATCCGAAAGGGAGGCGCGGTCCAGCCCGGAGAACCGGGAGCGCAGCTGCTCCTCCAATTCCCCTTTGCGCTTTTCAAGCTCCGTATGCAGGGCCGGGTTGCTCACCTCGCGCATCGCAAGAACGCCTGCGTGGGCACCCGGGAAAGCGGATTTCCAGGAAGTGGTGATTTCAAGCATGGTATTCAGATTATAGCTTTCCTTTGCTTCCGGTTTATATGATTTTGATAAACCTCCCCCTTTGTCCGGTTGCAAAATTGACCGTCTCGCCTTATAGTCGGCTAACCGGCTGGAAAATTGCAGCCTCTGCTGTTTACTTTCTACCGCTTGTCTGACGCATGTTCTCCATGCGTAATCAAGCTTTTACCGTCAAATGTAGATTGAATTTGAAAGCTCAAGTTTAATGATTTGTGCGGCACTTTGGAAATTCCACTTACGATTTAACCTTTTCAGGAGATAAAAGACATGTGGCACGGTGGTGGTTGGTTTGCGTATATGCGTTCGGGGGATGAGAAACCCAAGGTTACCCG
>JBLNAU010000242.1:0-9164 GCA_050259515.1 Syntrophothermus sp. | reverse complement strand
GTGGAGGAGACCAGTTTCCAATAGCGGTCAAAAAATGGAAATTCTGATGGGTTACGGAAAACTTTTATCAGATATTTGAAATAAGGCCAGGCGCGGTAGCGAAGTGTGCTTTCTCGGAATGCCCGCATGGCGTTGAGCGCGTAATCGTCCCAGTGATCGAGGATCTGCATCCGGCTCAAGGAGTCCCGGCCAAAGTTGAGGCGGGTCGTGTTATATCCACCGGGGAGCCGGGCAGCGGAGTCAATCATCGAAGGCGTGACATCATACAGCCCAAGCATCATGTTGTTTGCAGCAACAACATCGCCGAAAACATCACACAAATAAGCGGGGGTCCGGATCTGACCGACCAGCGAAATCATCCTTTCCAGGATCTTCCTGGCATCGAACCCATCGGTTGCCATGGCTTCACTGGGCTGGCGGACGATCTGATTTTCATCCAGCCCACTGGCAGCAAAGATGAATTCCTTACGCTCAAGGGTGGTCAATTGCAAAGCATTTGCCAGGCAAAAGAGAAGATCAGGCTCAAAAAATCTCTTGACTCCCCGCTCGATCTGGCTGATCACAGCGCTATCCAGGCCGGCATACTCGGCAAGCTGGAACTGCGTCCAGCCGAGATCCTGCCGTAAAGCCGCTACGAGCTCTCCGTAATCCCTGCGATTCATGGTGCCTCCAGCCGGTGATTCAAAGAAATCTTTGAGTCGATTGTAAAACAGATTGCTGGACTTTGCAATTCTGTAAGGTTAGAATGTATCCAATCAACATTGCTTACGGAGAAAATCCGAGGCGATTAAGGGTGGATCCTCAGGAGGGGGATTGTGGCTAGCAAAGAGCCTTCAACGCAGGTTGAAGGTTCTTTGCTTTAATAACTAATTTACATTGAGGAAACCAAACACCCGCCATAACCTACGCATCGCGGCATGGCCAAAATCTGCCTTCAGGAACTGGTTGGGACATGCTCCTGGAATGACAGCGATCCCATTGGCCTTGCACATTTCCACCGCAGACTGCGATACACTCGTCATGCCGGCGTTCAGCCCGGGCCTGGTCCCCATCATGCAATGCATCCAAACATGTTTGACTCCGAGATCCACACATTGCTTGACGACTTCTTCCGTCACTTTGGGGCTGGTGAGAAGGAAGACCGCCTCGACTTTGTCGGGAATGGATTTCAGGTCCGGGTAGCACGGCTCGCCCTTGAATTCTGTGATCCGTGGGTTTACCCCATATACCTTGTATCCATTTTCCTTGAACTTGGTATATGCCAGATTGCAGCCCGTCTCGCGTTTATCCGAGATGCCAACAACTGCAATGTTCCTCACAGAAAGGAAATCCTTTACCATTTCATCTACTTTTGCCATTGCATTTCTCCTTATGTAGAAATCGAAGCCGTGAGCCTCGATTTAGTATCCCTCTAAGTCCTTTGGACAAGTTGTGCTCATGCAAAAGATTATAAGCAGATTGAAAGCATCTTCAAGATGATGAACATCACTTTTTTTATGACTCACTACTCAATGTTCGGAATCTCTCCGGTATTCTAAAAAAGATATGGGTCGCCTGGGAGCTCTATCCGGCCCAGGCGACCCATGATCCTAGCTGCAGATGTTCGATGAATTATCCGTGGTTGCCACTGTCCGTGGAGCTGCCATCCTGATTGTCATCCCCGCTGTCATGGCTCGAAGGATCATCAGAGACTTGATCCCCATTCGAGCTGTCCTCGCTGGTGCTGCTGGGATGATCGTCGCTGAGGCTGTTCCCACTCGAGCTGCTGTCACTCGTGCTTTGAGAATGATCGCCGCCCACACCTGTCCCATTTGAGCTGTCATTACTGCCCGAACTGCTGTTCCCGGTCGCTTGCGCCGGGTCGGCAGAACTGATCTCCTGAACGAGGACCGTTCCATCGGTATTCGTAACGAAGTGTAATTTTGCAAGCGTACCGACCTCAAGGGTGCCTTTGATCTCAACACCCGGTGCCAGGACATAGGTTTGTCCGCCAAGGGTAATGGATGTGTTTGTCAGGGCATCGACTGTGCCCAATGCTTCGGTCGCATTGTTCGCCACGCTCTGGGAAGGCTGCGTGGGGGCAGCGTCTGGCGTGCTAGTGACTGATGCGGTTGTAGATTCGACCCGCTGCGCAGTGACCGAACCATCATCTGCCACATGTGCTTCCACTTTGACGGTATCACCGACTGCAAAAGGAGCGTCTCGAAGGAGGGACGCATCGACTTTGACTGTCTGTCCATTAATGATCCACTGGTCGCCGTTCATTCCATCGATCGCGCCGGTAAATACGACCTCGGATAGAGGCTTATCTGCTCCGGCGCTGATAACAGCATCCACCGCCTGGCTGGCTGGAGCGCCCGCACAAGCACTCAGGAGAAGACCATTTAGGATAATGACAGCCCGTAAGAATTGAAATGCTTTCATGATTACCTCGCTCTTGAATTGAATTGGTTTCATCCAAATAGTCGCATTTTTATTCCAAAGGTTACGGGCTGTTCAAGCGAATTTCTCATCCATCCAGAGAAAGAACACACCGGCGATATCAACGATTTAATAGCTTACAGCTTGCGCCAGCGGGATTCGATATCCTCCATTCTGATCATGTATTGCGAGTCCCCTACTCTCAGCGAGACAATATGCTCCCATTTATCCGTCTCCAGAAAAAGCCGGATATGAATCCAAAGGGCGCGAAGATATCTTCTGAGCGGATGGATTTGCCCTTCCGCATGGGAATTTTCTTGCAGGCAACCCTCGAGCGAGTCAGTACAGATTTCCTCGACGCAAATAAACGAATTGTTTTTGGAAGTGCTGGTGATCATTTTATTTTCCTTTCTACACAGAACAAAAAAACTTGCAACCGGTTGCACTAATTGACAAAAAAGTATTGACCTAAATTAGTTCTCAGTTCGCCCTTCAAATTTATGATGATCATATGGCTCCTTTCTTGAACCGGTTCCCTCCTGGTCTTGCAACCGGTTGCACTGTTATGCAAAAAATTTAAGCTGACTTGCGAACAATCAACTCGACAGGAATGGTAATGTTGGTCACCGATCCTGTATCCAGGTACCGGATCAGGTTCTCCGCCAGCATTCTCCCTGCCAGGGGGATGTTCTGACGGATCGTGGTCAGGGGCGGATTGCTGTGCCCTGCCAGGGAAAGATCGTCATATCCGACCACTGCCACCTCCTCCGGGACGCGGCGTCCGTGCTCGCGGATCACATCCATGGCGGCGATCGCCATCAGATCGCTGTTCACAAAGACGGCATCCAACCCAGGCACCCTCGTCAGCAATTCCTCCATGGCGGCCGCGCCGGAGGTGTTGGAAAAATCTCCGTAGGCAACGAGAGCGGCGTCAACCGTCCGCCCGGAGGCGAGCAGGGCATCCTGGTAGCCTGCAAAGCGATGCTGGACTTCCAGCTCCTCCCTGGGGCCGCCGAGGAAGGCGATCCGTTTTTTACCCTGGCGGACCAGGTACTCGGTCGCGATCCTTCCGCCATTGAGGTTATCGCCTGTGACCGAACAGTATCTTGCATCGGGCGGTGGAGCGCCCCAAACAATGAAAGGCGCTTCCATTTCCAGAAGAGCGTCAATATGGTATTGCTTGCGAGTCGAAGTCATCAGGATGAAGCCATCCACGCGGCCGGTATCCAGGTATTGATGCGCCCAGTCCGTCTCGTGAGGGTTCACATGGACCATCAGCAGGTCATATCCCTGGGCATACAGCCCCTGCGAGATGCCGCCCATGATCTCCAGCCCAAACAGGTCCGCGACGGAGAAATCCTTATGATAGGCATGGGTGACAAAGGCAATCGTGTGGCTTTGCTTGAGGCTCAGGCGCTGGGCCGGGACATTGATCTGAAAGTTGTACTTCCGCGCAAGGGACTGGATCCTCTCCCGCGTTTCCTTTCCGATCAAGGGACTGTTGTTCAACGCCCGCGAGACCGTCGACTTGGAAACTCCAGCCAGCTTGGCAATATCTGAAATCGTGTGAACTGTTTTTTTCTTCATCGCGCCGATTTTTATGCAACCGGTTGCATTATAAGGCACTTACATGAGTAAGTCAAGGTTTCGCTTCCCTTCCGTTATACTTGCGGAGTGCCGCCCATTTGTTTTGCTTCTTGATGAAACAAAATCCAACAAACCCATAAAGCATTTAGATGGACTAGGCGGCAGGAGCATCTGGAGGATCAAGATGGATATTCAAAATGCATATAACGAATGGTCTCAAACGTACGATCGTGATGAGAACCGCACGCGCGATCTGGACCGGGATGTGACCCGCAACCGGCTTGGCGGGCTGCACTTTGATTCCATTCTCGAGATCGGGTGCGGGACGGGCAAGAACACCTCCTTTCTGGTTCAGATCGGGGACCGGGTGCGGGCAGTGGACTTTTCCGCGGGGATGATCGCCAGGGCCAAAGAGAAGGTAGAGGCTGGGAACGTCCGCTTTTCCATGATGGATATCACCCGGCCGTGGGAGTTTGAAGTGGGATCCTTTGACCTGATCGTTTGTAATCTGGTCCTGGAGCATATCCAGGATCTGCGGCCCATTTTTTCGGAGGCGGCACGGACCCTGCGTTCGAGCGGCATGTTCTTCGTCAACGAGCTGCACCCCTTCCGCCAATACGAAGGGACAAAAGCCCGGTTTTATCGATCTGATGAGAAGATCGAAGTGCAGGCCTTCACCCACCACATCTCCGATTTTCTGAAGGCAGCCGGGGAAAGCGGTTTGTCCCTTGTATACCTGGGGGAGTACTGGCATGAGATGGATCAGAACAAGCCGCCGCGCCTTTTATCGCTCACCTTCGAGAGACGCTGATGATTCTCTAACAAAACTCTTATCGCCCTCTTGGCGGGTGCGTTTTAAAATATTCAAAAACGCACCAGAAAATCAATCACCCTCCTTCCAGGGCTGCTTGATGCACTGGAAAGGGGAAATGACATACTGCTTCAGGAGATCGTTATGACCGACCCGACTTCAACTGCAACCCCGGAAAATATTCAACAATTTACTTTCAAGGCCGAGACCCGGCAACTGCTGAATATCCTGGTCCATTCCCTGTATAAGGACCGGGAGGTGTTCCTGCGTGAGATGCTCTCGAATGCCTCCGATGCGCTGAACCGATTGCGCTTTGAGATGGTCACCAACCAGAACGTGGTTGACCCCGCCGCTGAGCTGAAGATCCAGATCACGGCGGACAAAGATGCGCGCCTGTTGACCATCCAGGATACGGGCATCGGTATGACCCGCGAGGAAGTGATCGAAAATCTCGGTACGATCGCCCAGTCCGGTGCGCGCAAATTCATCGAAGCGCCCCGGGATCAGAAAGTGGATTTCTCACAGGTCATCGGCCAGTTCGGCGTGGGCTTCTATTCCGTTTTCATGGTGGCGGAATGGGTGCGGGTGACCTCCCGTTCCTTCCAGCCGGACGCCCAGGCAGTGAGCTGGTATGCGACCGGTGAGGACAGCTACGAGGTCAGCACGGCGGATATGAGCGAGCGCGGCACGAAGGTGGAGATCAAGCTCAAGGAGGACGCGGCGGAATTTGCCGAGGAATACCGGATCAAAAACATCATCCACAAACATTCCGATTACATCGGCTTCCCCATTTACATCGGGGATAGCAGGGAGCCGGTCAACAAACAGACGTCCTTGTGGCGTACGTCGCGTCAGGAAGTGACCGAGGAACAATACAAGGAATTTTACAAGCAGACCACGCTCGATTTTGAAGACCCGCTGATGCATATCCATATGGTCACGGATGCGCCCGTGCAGTTGTACGCGCTGCTCTTTATCCCGGCCAAAATGGACCGCGGTCTTTTTGCCTTGCGCAAGGATGACGGCCTCAAGCTATACTCGCGCAACATTCTGATCGATGAATACAACAAGGATCTCCTGCCGGAGTACCTGCGCTTTGTCCAGGGCGTGGTCGATTCAGAGGATCTGCCCCTCAACGTCTCGCGCGAGACGGTCCAGTCCAGCGGGTTAATGCCCAAGCTGAAGAAAGTGCTGACCAACCAGGTACTCAAGGACCTGGAAGGCCTGGCAAAAAACAACGCCGAGAAATACCAGACGTTCTGGCAGGAGTTTGGCGGCTACATCAAGCAGGGCTTGGCCACCTACTCGCCGGAATCGGACAAACTGAATGCCCTGCTCCGCTTCAAGACCAATCTGAACCCTGAAACCTGGTCGTCGCTGGAGGACTACGTGTCCCGAATGAAAGAGGGACAAAAGTTCATCTATTACATTGTCGGCGACGATCCCAGATCTGTCCTGAGGAGTCCGCACCTGGATTATTTCCGCTCCCAGGGGACAGAAGTTATGCTTTTGACCGAGCCAATGGACTCGTTCATGCTGATGGGCCTGCGCCAGTACAAGGACCATGAACTTAGGAACGTGGCCCAGGCAGAGATCGAAAATATCGAAAAGACGCAGGAACAGAATGAAGCGGAAAAGATGCCGGATGCAGATTTCAATTCCCTGATCGAACGCTTCAAGCAGGTCCTTGGCGACCGTGTCACGGATGTCCGTGCCAGCAACCGGCTGTCCCAATCGGTGGCCCGGCTGGCGGACCCGGACGGCACGCTCAACCCCGAGCTGCAGCGGGTCTATAAGTATCTGGGTAAGGAATATGAAGTGCCCAAGAAAATACTGGAACTGAATCCATCCCATTCCATACTGAAAAATTTACTACGCCTCGAACCGGGATCCGATCTGCAAATCGCCATCATCGATCAGATCTATGAAAGCGCCCTTCTGGTGGAAGGGCTGCACCCGGACCCATCGAGCATTGCGCCGCGCGTTCAACAGATCATTGAAGCGGCACTGGAGAGGAATACGAAATAACCGTGGAATTGACAGTCATCCTAAAGATGACTGTCAATTTTTTTAACCCTGATCGATCTTTACATATTCCGTCTTTTTTTCCCCGAGTACTCCACAGATCCAATGGTACAGGGCGTGGAGCTCGAGGGCAAAGGGCAGGTAGCCTCCATACCCCAGCGCGGGCATTTCAAAAATATGCAGCCAGTTGCCCCAGGGGACGTGGTAGATCCACTTGGGATAGGAATAGTAATTCCACATCTCCCAAAAGAACGCGGTCAACAGGACGCCCAGCCATAAGGCGATCACCGGGCGCCAGTCTCCACGCCAGGTCGCATCGGCGGCCAGAGAACGATTTCCCATCCATACATTGATCGGTTCCAGGATGAAATACAGGGAGAACCAGATGAACGGGAAAAAGATCCGGGGCCAGATCAGCATCAGGGCCAGCATCATCCAGCCGGTGACAAAGAAGGATAATGTCGTTCGTCGATCGGTACCGACCTTGGGTCCCGACTTGAGGCGCCTGACAAAGTCAAAGCTGGCGAAAAATTCCGCGCTTCCGAACACGGCCGGGATGACCGTTGTGAAGCTCAAGGTCGTCCAGAAAAAATATTCGAACGGGGTGAACAATTCAGCGCCCGGGTACGTCCAGTTTTGGGTCCGCAGGTTAAGCAGCTCAAAAATCCACCAGACGGGTGCCGATACAAGGAAGAGACCAAAATAACGGGGCACACTCCGTTTGAGGAGCGAGGTCCCTGTCCGCCAGAAAACAAGTCCGTCAATCGCAAGACTATATCCCAGCCATAAGGGGAAGAAACCCCAGTGCGTACGCGGACCGCTCAAGATCCAATTGAGCGTCCAGAAAACCAGGATCAGGCCTACTCCGAGCCAGCCTTGTAACGGGAAAATTCTCTTATCTCTTTCGAAAGTGGGTGAGTTTATACGGGTTGCCATGCGCTAAGTGTACCCCGGGAAAATAAAGAAAATTGAAATGTGAATACCCATCCAAAAGCTATACGGGAAAAACCTATCTAGCTTTCGATTTATTATTGTGATATGAAATACAGTGGTATTGTCTATATCTTCTCAATATTCAAGGGGTGATTTCAAAAATATTTTACATAAACCAAAATTTTTGTTACTATACCAAATATATTGACAAAATACAAAATATTTGCTACACTGGCGGCATTGGAGTACCCCGAATGCCACTCATTCCCCAGTCCTGCCCCAGTTGTTCCTCCCCGCTGGTCGTCACACAGCTTACTTGCACCGTGTGCGGCACGGGTGTCGTCGGCAAGTTCGAGCTTTCCCCCTTCTTTCGCCTTTCCCCAGACAGTCTGCGATTTCTTGAAGTCTTCGTCCGCAATCGCGGCAATGTCAAGGAGATGGAGCGTGAAACGGGCGAGTCGTACTGGGCGATCCGTCGCCGCCTGGATGAGGTCATCACCGAGATGGGCATGGAAGCGCCTCAGCCGGTTGACGATCTTCCCACTCGACGACAGGAGATCCTTTCCCGCTTGAGCCGCGGTGAGATCAATGTGCAGGAAGCCACCCAATTGCTTTCACAACTTAAAGGAGACCGCTCATGAATGGAGAAAAAGAACGTCTGATGATCTTGGATATGATCGCCGAAGGGAAGATCACTGCGGAGGAGGCGGAACAGCTTTTCCGAGCAATGGAAGTGCCGGAGGAAGGATCGGTTCCTGACTCCCCCGGGCTGGTCCCCTCCCTGCCCCCCTTATCCCCGCTGACATCTCTTACGGCCATCCCCCCCACCAACGGCTCGCCCCGCTCCCGGGATCTGGCCGCGGCATTGAAAGAGGCTGGAATCGACCATGTGACCCTGAGCGATGTGCAGGAACTGCAGTCGAACCGCATCACGGCTGAGTACATTCGTGAAATGCTGGCCCTTGGCTTGCGGCCGGATGGTCTCAGCGAGTGGATCGACCTTCGCGAACATGGCGTGACCCCGCGCTACGTCCGTGAGCTGCGGGACATGGGCATTACCGGCTTCGATGCAGATGAGATCACCGAATTAAAGGACCACGGCGTGTCGGCAAAGTACATTGCCAGCCTGCACCAGATGGGACTCAAAGACTTCGATCTGGAGGAGCTGATCGAGCTGAGCGATAACAATGTATCGGCTAAATATATTGCCGAGCTGCGCCAGGCAGGCTTCCAGGATCTGGAGGTGGAGGAGTTGATCGAGCTCAACCGGCACGGCGTCTCTCTGCGCTATATCGTGGAGCTGCGCGAGCAGGGACTCACCGATCTGGAGATCAACGATATTGCGGAATTGAACCGCCACGGAGTCTCACCCAAATATATTGGCGAG
>JBLNAU010000241.1:0-7748 GCA_050259515.1 Syntrophothermus sp. | reverse complement strand
GATGGAAGGATCGAAAAGTGGTAACAAGTCCGCTCCAGCCGCCGTCCCCGGCGGACCAAATGTGAATAAAATGGAAACTCAATTTCCCACACCCTATACCGACGTTAATGAGATTTTGGATCTACTGCTCATCGATGTAAAGGAAATTCTACAAGACCAGTTCGTTGGCATGTATCTTTTTGGCTCGCTTGCCAATGGCGATTTCGACCTGCATAGTGACATTGATATCCTCTTCGTCACAGAACAGGCGATTTCAAAAGCGGCATTTCAGGAATTATTCGAAATGCACGAGAGAATCTCCACGATCGATTCTCCCTGGGCCATCCAACTTGAGGTTTCCTACATTCCCAAAGATGCCCTGCACCAGTTTGATCCTGCCAACAACATTCATCCGCACATCGATCGAGGTCCCGGCGAGAAGCTGCACAGGATGCAGCATGATGCTGACTGGAATGTCCAGCGCTATATCTTACGCGAGCGTGGTATAACGGTAACCGGTCCTGATCCCAATACACTGATCGCTCCCGTTTCCCCGGCTGACCTGCGTTGGGCAGTCTCTGAAATACTGCGGAATTGGTTTCGTCACTTCCTGGATGATCCATCTCCTTTGAAGGGACGTGGATATCAATCCTACACAGTCCTTACAATGTGCCGCATTCTCTATACGTATGAGCATGGTGAGATCGTTTCCAAACCTGTAGCAGCAACCTGGGTAAAACAAAACCTGGGCAAGGAATGGGTTGGATTAATCGACCGAGCCTGGGCAGGCAGACAAACGCCCGGTCTGGAGGCATTGCCCGAGGATATAAACGGAACGCTGGATTTCATTCGCTACACACTGGAATACAGCAACCTACGTCAGAGTCCGATAAAGTAAATTGATCTGTTATACCGGTCCATAAGACCATTCCTGAAAGGTTCAGCGTTGATCACCAACCGTCCGACAAAATACCCGGAAGTAAATAAGATATTGGATCTTTTGCTGACTAGCGTTTCCCAGGTCCTTGGGAACCAGCTTGTCGGCATGTATCTGTATGGCTCACTGTCCAGCGGAGATTTTGACCCCGAAAGCAGCGATGTCGATTTTCTGGTTGTCACCACCAGTAGCCTTTCGAACAAAACCATCGAAGACCTGGAAATCATGCATCACCGCATCTGGAACAGTGGATTGAAGTGGGCAGCCAAACTGGAAGGCTCCTACATTTCCAAACGGGATATTCGAAAGCATAACCCTCGCAATGGACCAAGTCCCACCGTTAACGAAGGCAGGTTCTACCTGGATACACCCGGAAGCGACTGGATCATCCAACGTCACGTCATCCGTGAGCAAGGGATGGTTCTTGCCGGGCCGGACCCAAAGACTCTGATCGACCCGGTCGATGCCCAGGATCTTCGCCGCGCAGTAAAAGGCGTCTTGAATGAGTGGTGGTTTCCAATGTTGGAGGATCCCACCTGGCTGAGAGAACATGGAACCGAGTATCATGCCTACACAATCTTGACCATGTGCCGTGCCCTGTATACTCTGGAAAATGGAGCTGTTGTATCCAAGCCGGTCGCCGCCCACTGGCTGCAGGCGAAGCTGGGAGCGGATTGGAGCCATGTGATCGACCAGGCTCTCCAGGCACAGAATCCTGGCTCGGACCATTTTGATCTCTACAGAAATGCGTTGCAGCTCATCCGTATTGCCAGGGAATTGGTAAATTCATCCGCGCCTCTTCATAATAAGAGATAAACGGTTGCCAGTGTAGTCGTTCATTAGTCCTTTAATAGATTTGCTCAAACCGCCGTCCTTTGCGTAGCACCCTGGTGAGGGCGGTGGCGAGACGCCGCCTAGAGCACATTTTCTAATTTTCTAAAGGTACTTTCCGACCTTTACTCACCAAGATGAGTCAGCTTGATGAAACATTGAGGAAGCACATGATGGACAACTCACGCTTCAAGATCATTTCGCCGGACGATCTCGCCGATTACCGTAACCAGGCAGGTGATATCGGGGATGCCTCCTGGCCGGAATTTATGATGAACGATCCGATCGCGAACGAGAACTGGCATGAGCTCTTCGATCGCTTCAAGGAGTATCAGTTCGCCCTGTTCGACACGGAGATAAACCGTATGGCGGCCATGGGGAACAGCCTGCCCCTCCACTGGGATCTCCCGCTTGAGGACCTGCCTGAAGGCGGCTGGGACTGGGTGTTCCTCCAGGCGATTGAGGATCACAAGGCAGGGGTGAAACCAAATCTCCAGTCTGCCATTCAGATCGCCATCCACCCCGATTACCAGGGCCAGGGACTGAGCAAATCCATGGTCCAGGCCATGCGCGGGATCGCGAAATCCAGGGGCTTTGAGAACCTAGTCGCGCCGGTCAGACCCAATCAGAAGAGTCAATATCCGCTTACAAGCATTGACGATTACATCCAATGGACCAGTGAAGAAGGACTGCCCTTCGATGCCTGGTTGAGGGTCCATGCCCGGCTCGGGGCAAGGATCCTCAAGCCGTGTCATGCGGCGATGACGATTTGCGGCACCCGGTCCCAATGGGAGAAGTGGACTGGATTGAAATTTCCGCAGAGCGGTCAGTATTACATACCCGGGGCGCTCAACCCGATGGAGATGAATGTCGAAAAGGATCTGGGAAGCTATATTGAGCCAAATGTATGGATGGTGCATCCCCTCGCTTGATTTATAATTAAAACCATGCGACCCATCTCCTGGCTGGTCTTCAGCCTGGGTTTAATCCTGTCTGCCTGCCAGCCAGCCACACCGGCGCCAATCACGATCCTCGACCAGGGAAAAATTATTTCGCTCCAAACCAAAGAACGGGCTCCGTCGGCGCTCCTTTCGCAGGCGGGCATCACACTTGGCGCAAACGACCTCATTCTGGTCAATGGGGTCCCCGTTCCCTGGAACCAGCCCATTCCTGCCCCCCCGGTGACATTACAAATTCGCCGTGCTGTTACCATTACTCTTCTCACACCGGATGGTGAAAAAAAGATCCAAACAGCTTCCACCAAAGTAGGTGAAGTTCTGACTACTGCCTCTGTATGGTTACACGAAGGAGATCGAGTTTTACCGGAGTGGAGTGCTCCTGTAAAAGAGGGTATGACGATCACCCTTTCCCCTTCCAAAAAGTTAACGGTACGCGTGGATGGGAAAACCATGGAAATTCAATCATCTGCCCGGACCGTTGGTGAAGCGCTGGCCGAGGCAGCGATTCCCCTTCTTGGGCTGGATCACAGCGTCCCGGCGGAAAAGGAGCCGCTCCCTTCCGATGGGCAGATCCATGTGGTGCGGGTCAATGAAACCGTCCAGCTTGCTCAAAGGCCGATTCCCTTTGAGAGCGAACTGCAGGCCTCGGCGGAGGTTCCCCTCGACCCAACACAGATCATCCAGCCCGGGGAGGCGGGACTGAATGTCCAGCGGATCCGGATCCGCTATGAGGATGGAAAGGAGATTTCGCGTCTCACCGAGAACGAAACCATCGTACGTCCTCCCAAAACACGGATTTTGGGATACGGCACAAAGGTAGAGGTCAAGAAGGCTGTCGTGGATGGTGTGGAGATCGAGTACTGGCGCGCGGTGCAGATGTATGCCACCTCCTACTCCCCCTGCCGCTCAGGCGGGGAGCGCTGTTATACCGGCACCGCCAGTGGAAAAAGCCTGCGGAAGGGAATGGTCGGCCTGCGCCAGGATTTATATCTGGCCATGGGCGGACAGCCCCTCTATATCCCGGGATACGGCTTTGCCTCCGTGGAGGATATCTGTGGCGGCTGCACAGGAAAGCCCTGGGTTGACCTCGGATACAGCGACAGCAACTGGCAGCAATGGAATTCGTGGGTAACCGTGTATTTCCTGACCCCTATGCCCTCCAATATTATTTATGATCTTCAGTGATCCTCGCCCTGCGCAGCGCGCCTGATAAGTTATGACTGCTTTCCAAAAGTTCATCCTGGCATTCCTTGCAGTTCTCGTTGTCCTTTCATTTGCCTTCGTGTTCTGGCTGTACTCGGGAGTCTGGAACAGGCCTTTGGGTCCCTCCCTCCAGGTTCCAACTGCAACACAATTCCGGATGCCACCCACATGGACGCCTCCATCCACCACAGGGATTGTGCCTGCCTCGACGCCGGGGAATTCTATCAATGCCCGTGTGACAGCCTCAGCGCCCCCTGCTGTCTCCGCCCTTGTAAATCCCTCGGCGACCGGTCTGTGTGGCGGCCCGCCCGTGATGACCCTCCTGGCAGTCGGCACCGATGCCCGCGGCGATAACTACGACTACGGTTTGGGGGATGTCATCCGTCTCGTACGCATCGACTTTGTCAACCCAAGGGTAACCGTCCTGGAATTCCCGCGCGATCTGTGGGTGGAGATCCCCGATATCGCCGATAATCTGAAAGGCCAGGATCATGAAAAGCTGAATCAGGCCTATCTTTATGGCAATCCCGGGTTTGGCTACACAGACGACCCGGCCCAGGGGCCCGGACTCCTTGCCCGGACCCTGGCGCTCAACTTTGGCACCAATATCGATCATTACGCAGCGGTCAACATGCGGACCTTTGAAAAGATCGTCAATGCCGTGGACGGCCTCGATATCGATTTGCCGTATGCAGTGGATGGCCGAACGGTAGGCGACACAAACCCGCGACTCCTGTTCGAAGCAGGCCAGCACCACCTGGACGGGTCCCGCTCCCTCATGCTGGCACGCATCCGTATCAAGGGTACTTTCGCCCGGGCAGACAATCAAAACCGTGTCCTGTGCGCTCTCCGTGACAAATTGACCAGTCCCCAGGTCATCACGAAACTTCCCCAGTTGATCCAATCCTTCCAGGGCGCGATCCAGACCGACCTCACCCCTGCCCAGCTGGGCCAGCTCGCATGTATTGGCACGCAGATGAAGCCGGGTAACATTGTGTTTGCCAGTTTTCCCCAGGAGCTTTTCAAAGCCACGCGCGTGTACGACCCGGTCTTTAAGGGAAGGACCTTCGTCTGGGATGTGGATTTCAATATACTACGCGACTATGTGACTCAATTCAACCATGGCACCTGGCCATCCCAAAGTGACATACCTGTGGAAGGCTCCAGCAACAAGGAAGGAATCCCGTTCTGTCCATGAATAACATTCCCCCGCTCGATGCAGCTTACCTGCTCAGGAAATATGGCTTACGTCCGCATAAGGGACTGGGGCAGAACTTCCTCCAGGATCCTCTTGCCCTGGAGAAAATTGTCACTGCTGCAGAGATCCAGCCAACGGATATGGTCCTTGAGATCGGCCCCGGCCTGGGGAGTCTGACGCGCTACCTGGCTGCGTCTGCCAGGGAGGTTGTTGCGGTCGAGCTGGACCAGCACCTGCTCCCGCCATTAAAAGCGGTTCTTGCGCCCTATTCAAATGTCCGTTTAATCCACGGTGATATTCTCGAGCTTTCGCCATCCGACCTGATCCAGGAATCCAATTATTTGGTGGTCGCCAACATTCCCTATTACATTACCTCGGCAGTGATACGTCATCTACTGGAGAGTCACCTGAAGCCGCGGCGCGTTGTATTGACCATCCAAAAGGAAGTTGCAAAAAGGATCTGCGAAAAGCCCGGCGACATGAGCCTGATGGCATTAAGTGTCCAGGTGTATGGCAAGCCGCGGGTCGCGGCCCACATCCCGGCAGGGGCTTTCCATCCCGCGCCCAGCGTGGACTCGTCGATCCTGGTAATCGATATTTATCCCACGCCGCTCATCCCCGGCCAGTACTTGGATGCTTTCTTCAAATTGATCAAGGCCGGGTTCAGCCAGAAACGTAAGACACTACGCAACTCGTTGTCCTCCGGCCTATCCATTCCCCCAGCCAGTGCCGCAGACCTGCTGAACGATTCAGGCATCGATCCCCAACGCCGCGCGGAGACTTTGAGCATCGAGGAATGGCAGCGGCTGGCAGAAAAAATATAGGGATGGACCTGTATCCATCCCTGTGCAATTATTTTCCGGCTTTCACGCCCGCATGCAGTTTTTGCTCCCGCAGGTCGCGATAGTGATGCCAGACGTCCCAGATTCGCATTGCCGCTTCCAGCTGGATCCTCAACGACATTTTTGATTTTCCCCAGCGCCGGTCCGCAAAGTGGATCGGAACTTCCTTAATCCTGAACCCCATCAAATAGGCTACATACGCCATCTCGACCAGGAAGATATATCCACTCGAGCGGATCCGGTCCAGCGGCATGGCCTGCAAGGCCTCCCGTCGCCACATGCGATAACCGGTGGTCATATCATGAAGTGGAGATCTGAGGATGCTCCTGGCATAAAAGTTGCCAAACCCTGAAAGGGCCTTGCGCCAGACGGGCCAATTATCGTCGAGCGATCCCCCCTTGACATAACGGGATCCGATGACTACATCATTTTTCGTGATGTGTCCCGCCATTTCCAATAGGACTGCGGGATCGTGAGAAAAGTCTGCATCCATCTGGACGACTGCCCCCGCCCCGAGCTCAAAGGCCCTCTGAAAGCCCTCCATGTATGCGGAGCGCAGACCTTCCTTCCCGGCTCTGTGCAGCACATAAACTTTCCCTGGATGCTGTTTTGCCAGATCGTCCGCTATCTCCCCGGTGCCGTCCGGGCTGTTATCATCGACGACTAAAAGGCTGAGGTCAAGAGGCAGCGAAAATAAAGCGGAGACCAGCTTGGGGAGGTTCTCCGCTTCGTTATAGGTAGGCAGAATTATGGTGATGCGCATTATTGTTTATTGAGAAGATCCTTCTTTAGCTGCTCGACACTTGTATAGTGGCCATAAAGGGAAGGAAATTCGCGAATTTGAATCGCAAGACGATCCGGCCGCCGGGCGGCATTCTCGCGGTCCTTGATGGGATAGAAGTAATCGAGCGATTGCTCAAGCCTCGATTTTATACGTTCCTGGAAGGGCTGGATGGTCGCCGGGGAAACCACCACAACAAAATCGTTCGGGCTGATATGCCCCAGGAAATCATCCGCCGAGCCGGTCTCTTTCATGGTGTTGTGGACCATCAGGCTGATGGCGCGCAGCACATCATCGGAAGCCACAAAGCCATATGCTTCCCGGAATGAATCGAGATGGCTGATCGAGATATGCAGCAGGCCCCATCCACTCTTATGAATGACTTCCGAGAGACGCTCCTCGACGAGCGGACCTTCCGGGAGACCGCTCACCGGGTTGGTCAGGGTGCCCTGGCTGACGCGCTTCAGCGCGTTACGGACACGCAGTCGCAGCTCCTGCACATCAAATGGCTTTGTGATGTAATCGTCCGCGCCTACCTCAAACCCCTGGAGGCGGTCGGCGCGTTCACGTTTTTCGGTCAGGAAAATAATGGGGATTTCATGGGTACGGCGGTCGCTGCGTACCCGGCGGGCAACTTCAAAGCCGTCAATATCAGGCAGGCGGATGTCGAGGATCATCAGGTCGGGCATGACCGTCTGGGCGGCGCGTACCCCATCCTCGCCCCAGTTTACGGTAAAGACTTCATATCCCTGGACGCGAAAATAAGCGTTGAGCATTTCTGCAACGTCCAGGTCATCTTCAACGATCAGGATCTTGGATTTCGCGTCTGCCACATCCGCCCCGCTCGTCAGGAGATGGGTTCCTTCTGGATGACGAACTCACAGACAGAGTCACCCACGGCAACGCATTTCGATTCGTTGACCCGAAATTCATTTCCTCCAGAGACCCATTTCAATGCTTCCTGCAGCAGCCCGGTAGCGATATAGCAGACCGGCTTGTCTGCATTGGTACGACCCCA
>JBLNAU010000240.1:0-3359 GCA_050259515.1 Syntrophothermus sp. | reverse complement strand
ACCATCATCACCACTGCGGTACAGACTGCACCAAACCCATTGATCACCATTTTGATTCGCCAGTCTTTTACGAAATGCAGTGTCGAGCCGCGTTCCAGCTTTTCTTCACCAGGCTTGAGTTGACCGATCTTATGCCAGCGAAGCGCCATGCCTCCCTGGGAAAGGGTAAAGGAAAGAAATACTCCAATGGCATACAGAGGAATCAATCGTGTAACACTTGCACTGAATATTACAACAATGATCGATGCAATACCGGCAAGCGTCATAATACCGCTTGAAAAAACCAGGCGGCTGCCGCGATAGGTAAGCTGGCGGGGAAGAAAACCATCCCGGGCAACAAGGGCACTTAAGCGCGGAAAATCTGCAAAGGCAGTGTTTGCCGCCATGATCAGGATCACAGTGGTGGCACCGATCAACAGAAGATACGGGATTCCGCGCCCATCAAAAACCGTGCGCGCCAGTTGTGAGATCACCGTTTCACTCTCCGATGGGATAGCCCCAACTTCCTTCGAGAGATACGAGATGCTAAGAAACAGTGAGCCGAGAATGAGGGACATCCAAATCAATGTGATGCCTGCATTCCTGCTTCGTGGTTCCTGGAAGGCAGGAATGCCGTTCGAGATCGCTTCCACACCTGTCAGTGCAGTCGTCCCGCTTGCAAATGCATGCAACAAGAGGAAAGGCGTGATCGCAGCGATCCCATGCGCCATCTCCAGTTCAGGTGGGTCGACTACCGTTCCGGGTGTACCTGTGACAAAAAAACGGAAAAAACCAACCCCGACGGTCGTGAACATCATTACTACAAAGAAATAAGTGGGGATGGCAAAGGCAGTACCAGATTCCTTTACTCCACGCAAGTTGATTGTCATGACGAACAGGATGAATCCCACAGAGAGCCAGACACGATAATCATACAGAGCAGGAAACGCAGAAGTAATCTGCGCCACGCCGGAGGAGATCGAAACCGATACGGTAAGCACATAATCCGTCAGAAGAGCCGCACCTGCAATCAGCGCCGGAAACTCGCCAAGATTATCCCGTGAAACGATATACGCGCCGCCCCCATCCGGATAGGCATGAATGGTTTGCTCATACGAGATCGTAACGATCCCCAGCAAAATGACAATGGCCATTGAAATTGGGAAAACAAGCCCAAAGGCCATTGTGCCCGCCGCAGCCAGAATGACCAGGATCTCCTGTGTGGCATAAGCAGTGGAGGAAAGCGCATCCGAGGCGAAGACCGCAAGGCCGACGACTTTTCCAATCGTCTGGTGAGGCGCGTCTGCAGTGGACAGGGGATGGCCGATCAACCAGGAACGCCAGGTACGAGGGGGTCTGTAATCTGAGTTCCGTTCGATCACCGATGTTGTTGTGTTGTCCAAATGGTTGATCATGAGCACCTATGCTGATATTGATAAATGTTCTATCCGGGTCGCCCTGCCCAGTAATGGAGGAGCCAGAATTCCGGGAGGACGGACAGGATCAGCAGGACATTTTGAATCCAGTTGTCTGAGACCTGAACAATTTTTGCCTGCAGCAGTCCGAATCCCAGGATGATGACGATCAATCCCAGCCAGGCGACAACTTGTGAAAGCGCGGTCGATTCGGCTACCTGCAAATCCAGGCCTGGAAGAATGTATATGTCGGCTTTGAAGTTGGACTCCAACAACTGGCTGAGTGGCTTTTGGAAAAATCCGCTCCGCTGAGTGTCAAAGCAGACGATCCTATCTCCCACCGCGTAATTGTTCATGACGGCCTTCCTCCAGTCTGTTCCAGTCTCCACTTTTATTTCCAGAGGGTGTCTTCCATCTTGTAGGAACGAGCCAAGGTTCACCAGCTCCCTGCGAAGTCCCGGCTCATCGGCCGCCTCTTTGCAGATAGTGAGCAGCAGGACCGGCATGCCGGTGACTTGTTCCAATTCCCGGAGCCGGCGTGCGGCCAGGCTGGCGTCCACGCCGGTGGGAACCAGAACGATTAAGTGGTGATCTGACTCAATAGCCAGGTCGGCAAGCGAGTCATATTTCAACGAAACGGGGATTGTGTCATATTTGATCATGGTACCTCTCAATGATCTTATGCTACACCCCCGGCATAAAATGATGACAAAGGAAACCGATTGTGACATAAAGAACAAATAAAAATACCCCTCGAACGGGGCAGGTCAGGAGGAATGTAATGAGGAATACCATGACAAATTACACGCCTGTGCGCCGGCGCTTGGGACTGGCCCCTGCTGTCAAAAGAGATCAAAAGGAATTAGGCGTCTGCCAGAAACCGGTAACCGATCCCGGGCTCGGTGAGGATATATTGTGGGCGTTCGGCATCCGCTTCCAGCTTCTTGCGCAGCTGTCTCATGTAGACCCGCAGATATTCCGTGTGGTCTGCATCGGCGGGCCCCCAGACGTGTGTGAGGATGCTCTGGTGTGTGAGCACCCGTCCGTGATTGGCTGCCAGGTACGCGAGCAGCTTGTATTCCATACCGGTCAGCTTGACTTCCTCATCGTTACGCTTCACGATATGCCAGGCCAGATCGATGGTGATGGGGCCGGCTTTTACCACTTTGCTTTGCTCCCCCTTCCGGCTGGCCGAGTGACGCAGCGCCACGCGCACGCGGGCCAGGAGCTCCTCGATCCCAAATGGCTTGGTCAGGTAGTCGTCCGCTCCGATATCCAGGGCCGCGACCTTGTCCCGCTCGCTGTCGCGCACCGAAAGGATAATGATGGGGATCTGTGTCCATTCACGCAGACGCTCACAAACAACTGTACCGTCCATGTCCGGCAATCCCAGGTCCAGAACGATGAGATCGGGTTCCTGGGCTGCGGCAAGCGCCAGGCCTTCCTCTCCACGTGAGGCAGTCGTCACCCGGAATTCCTTCTCGGTCAGGATCGTCCGCATGGCGCGCAAGATCTGCGGCTCATCGTCGATGACAAGTATGTGAGGTGCATTGCTCATTCGACCTCTGACTCCATTGGAAGTTGGGGCGGCGGTACGCCATCCCAGATAAGAGGAATGATGAAGTTAAAAGCCAGTCCATCGACCAGGTTTTCGGCCCAAATACGTCCGCCATGGGCTTCGATGATTCCCTTGCAGATGGAAAGTCCCAGGCCGGTGCCGGTCACCCGCTCGGCAGCGGTGGTGCGGTAGAACTTGTCGAAGATCCGTTCCAGGTCCCCCGGAGGAACCTGCGGGCCCTGGTTGATCACCAGCACATGGACCCGTTCAGCCTCCTGCCAGGCACGAATACGAACCACCGTATTGGGAGGGGCATACTTCAAGCTATTACTGAGCAGGTTCGTGAAAACCTGCTGCATTTGTACATAATCCACAGGAACCAGTGGAAGATTTTCGGGGATGTCGAT
>JBLNAU010000239.1:0-8900 GCA_050259515.1 Syntrophothermus sp. | reverse complement strand
TTTTTGCCAGAGTCTCTTGAGCGCTTCCAATTTTCCGGAAGCGCTTTTTATTTGGTAAGAAATGCTGCCAATGTGAAACTCATAAGCAAGGATTTGCATAAAAAAAGAGTATTTGGGAGGGCACCGTTGGCGGTAATTACATATAAAAATATTTTCAAAGAATCACATCTTGCTTACAGCCTGCTTGGGATGTCGTTGGAGCAATTTGAGGAGCTATACGCCCAGTTTGAACCTGCTTATCAGGCGCATGAAAGCAACTTACTGTTAACCCGCCGAGATAAGCTCAAAAGGAGGCGTAGGATAGGCGCGGGTCCAAAACACAAATATACACTACGTGACCGTTTGCTCATGACCTTGTTTTGGCTGAGAGCCTATACAACCTATGAGGTCATCGGCTCCTTTTATGACCTGGATAAAACGACTGTCGAAGACAACATCAAAAATGTGTTGGATACTTTGACAACGATATCCAGCTTTGACATGGAGCTGCCCTGCTCGGGTATTCCGAAGTTACGCTCCATGCAGGATGTAATCAACGCTTTTCCGGATATTCGCTTAATCCTGGATATCAGAGAATAATGGACAACGATGCAGTAGACTGCGTCATCTTGGCAGGATCATACTTCAAAGCAGGCTTAGCCAATTTTTTATTGCACCACAAGTATATTGAATTCAGCACTTTTCTGTCCCATAATATTATTACATCATTCTGATCAGGTAGAGTGAAGTGAAAACCTGTCAATTCTTCCCCTGCTGTTTATGATTGAATTTCGATAAGCCCAAATCCGAAATCAATCCACCAAGCGTATTCCAATTAAGAGAAAAACCGGGAATCCCTATGCAGCCAGGCACCGACAAAGAGAAATTTATTCTCGAAGAAAGGAGGGGTCTTATCGGAACTACATAACCTAAAGCATTGGAGCGAGGCGGCCCTTCACCTTTCCGAGACACAGATCTCGGGTCCCCTCCATTGACTCGGTGTGACGTCGGTTTCTTAAAACTAAATAAGGAGAATGTGATGTTAGAACAAAAAACATTCCGTAAAGTGCTTATCTTTTCAGGAATGTTGCTCCTCGTCCTTGTCTTGTTTGGGGCCGTGCGTATGCAAGCGAGAGCCAGTCAAACGCAGGACCTGATCGCGGAAGGCAAACAGATCTTCCGCTTCGATACCTTTGGTGACGAGGATTTCTGGGGTGGGCAACTTCAACTTCACCAGGCGATCGAAGGAGAACAGTTTGGAGGCGTGGGACCGGGGGTAAGCCCGGCGACGGCGCTCTCAGTGGGTTTGAAAGTCGATGTAGATGCCTTGCCCAATTCCCTACAAAGACAACTGAAGAGGGGAAAGGTTGATCTAAATGATCCAGCTGTCACTCTGGCCCTACTCAAGATGAATGCTGTGGTGGGCGTCCAGGGGTTCTTTAATCAGGATGGCAACTTAAGCTCGATTGGCATCACGTGCGCATTCTGCCACTCGACCGTAGATAATTCCTTTGCGACGGGGATTGGTCACCGCCTGGATGGCTGGGCAAACCGTGACCTGAACGTCGGTGCCATCGTTGCCCTCTCCCCTGATTTAAGCCCATTCGAGACACTTCTAGGCGTAAATCGAGATACCGTCGTTGCTGTGCTGAATAGCTGGGGGCCTGGAAAGTACGATGCAGAGTTAAATTTGGATGGCAAGGCATTTAATCCCCAACAAATCACGGATGGTGTTGTGACAGGGACGAATGTGTCAGGCGCCACGCTGATCCCGTCAGCATTCGGTTTGGCAGGCGTCAATTTACACACCTATACAGGTTGGGGTTCAGTACCATACTGGAATGCTTACGTTGCCAATCTTCAGATGCACGGCAAGGGTACGTTTTATGATCCACGTCTTGATAATGCGGAGCAATTCCCAATTGCCGCTGCAAATGGATTTGGTCACATACAAACTCCAGAAGATGAAGATCAAATCACTTCAAAATTGCCAGCACTACATGCCTACCAGCTATCGCTGCTGGCTCCGCTGCCGCCGGAGGAGAGTTTCAAACCAAGGGCTGCCGCGCGCGGAGATAAACTTTTTGAAGGCAAAGCGAAATGTGCAAGCTGTCATGTCGCGCCACTCTACACCGAACCAGGTTGGAACATGCATACACCTGAAGAAATGGGCATCGATTCCTTCCAGGCAGATCGGTCGCCTGATCACCGCTATCGTACAACTCCACTTAAAGGACTCTGGACCCGTACAAAAGGCGGTTTCTACCATGATGGACGTTTCGCTACACTTCAGGATGTAGTCAATCATTATGACACCCTGTTCTCGTTGGGGTTGACTCCTCGGGAAAAATCAGACTTGGTCGAGTATTTGAAATCGCTAGGAGATGCCCCGCTGCCCTAGTCAACATATTATCGGATCAAATACAAGATTAAATAGACCACGTACAAAATCACCAGCGCTTCTGCCCCTGAGAAGCGCTGGACCTGTTTACAAAGTGCCGCACAAATACTTAAACTTGAGCTTTCAATTTTGGTCTACATTTTGAAGGTAAAAGTTTAATTACGCATGGAGAACATGCGTGAGGCAAGCGGTAGTAAGAAATGCCGCTTCTTCGATACTAATAAGCAGAGTTTCGCGAAAACAAGGATTTGCTAATTTAAGAGTTTATATAAGGAGATAAAAATGAATATTAGTAGCAAGAATTTTGCTCGCTTGCTCATTGCTTCATTGCTGCTGTCGACCAGTGTGCTGGCGATCTTTTCCCCGGCAGTGACTGCACAGGCCAAAGGTAAAGTAGATGCGCAGGTGTTTCACGATAACATGCGCAAACTTTGGGAGGATCACATCACCTGGACTCGTCTCGTGATCGTCAGCATCGCCAACGACCTTCCGGATACAGGTTCCACTGTGGACCGTCTTCTACAGAACCAGGTGGACATTGGCAACGCGATCAAGCCGTTCTATGGCGAGGAAGCAGGAAACCAGCTGACCATCTTGCTCACCGCTCATATCACCATCGCTGCTGAGATCCTTCAAGCCGCCAAGACAGGAGATACGGCTGCCATGAACGATGCGATCACGCGCTGGTATGCCAACGCAGATGACATTGCCGTATTTCTCAACAGCGCCAACCCTGACAACTGGCCTCTCGATGAAATGAAATCCATGATGCGGGAGCATCTGGACCTCACTCTACAGGAAGCGGTGTCCTATCTGCATGGTGACTATGCGGGATCCATCTCGGCCTATGAGCAGATCCACCTGCAGGCCTTACAGATGGCTGATATGCTGAGCGAGGGCATCATTCGCCAGTTCTCGAATAAGTTTAAGTGAGCTTTTCGAGCCAGGATGTCTGACAGGCAGGTTGAAATGAAGAATCCTGCCTGCCAGGCACCTTCACGCAGCAGTTCACTCATAACAAGCCCCATCATCCAAACGTACATTCATATAAGGGTGATATCGCAACCTTGATGTAATGCATGAGCCACCAGCATCAGCGGATCTTGCGATGCGTAGGAAGGATTACAGGGAAGAATAGATGAAACATTATAAATATTTGATCATTGGGGGTGGGCTTGCCGGGGATGGGGCCGTCCAGGGTATTCGGGAACTTGATGGAGAGGGTTCCATTGGTGTGTTCAGCATGGAATTGAATCCACCCTACACGCGGCCTAATCTTTCCAAGGGGCTATGGAAGGGACTCGCACTGGAAAAAATCTGGCGGAACACAGAAAGCCGGGGGGCAGATCTGCTTTTGAACCATAAGGTCACCGAGATCGATTTGCAGAAAAAATGCGTTCGGGATGAAACAGGGGAAGAATACGGGTTCGAGAAACTGCTGCTTGCCACCGGCGGCACACCGATCCATCTTCCGTTTGGCGGCGAGGACATTATCTATTATCGCGACCTGCAGGATTATCAGCGCCTGCGGGCACTCAGTGAACGCGGCGAGCATTTTCTTGTGATCGGCGGCGGCTTCATCGGCTCAGAGATTGCTGCTGCCCTTGCCATGAATGGAAAAAAAGTTGTGATGGTCTTTCCCGAAGAGGCGATCGGTTCACGGGTGTATCCGGGTGAGCTTGCACATTACCTGAATGATTATTATCGCGACAAAGGCGTGGATGTGATTGTCAACGATACTGTGGCGGATAGTGAAAAAAACGGCGACCGCTTCACGGTCCGGACGAAGAATGGTTTCCACTTCGAAGTGGACGGTGTTGTGGCCGGGATCGGGATCCGCCCAAATCTGGAGCTGGCCGGGCAGGCAGGCCTGCAAATCGATAACGGAATCATTGTCGATGAGCACCTGCAGAGCTCAGCCCCAGACGTCTTCGCAGCCGGCGATGCGGCAAACTTTTACCACACAGCCCTGGGCAAGCGCGTGCGTGTGGAGCATGAAGATAATGCCATCCAAATGGGCAAAGTAGCCGGGCGGAATATGGCAGGGGCAAGTGAATCCTATACGCATACACCGATGTTCTATTCCGATCTCTTTGAGCTGGGCTATGAGGCAGTCGGGGATACCAGCAGCAAGCTTCAAACCGTGGCTGACTGGCACGAGCGCTTTAAGAAAGGCGTGATCTACTATCTCGATAACGGCCGCGTGCGCGGCGTCCTGCTCTGGAACACCTGGGACCAGGTGGACAACGCACGTGCACTTCTCAATGAGCCAGGTCCATTTACTGCAGACAATCTCAAAGGCCGGCTGCCCCGATAAGGATTAAACGATGAACTTACATGACGACCCGGATGATCTTGACTATCTCACTTCGATGGACTTAAAAAGGCGGGATATCCCCGCCGACCAGCTCCAACGATTCGAAGGTTATGTAGCGGAAATATTTTCCGCGTTCGGCATGGATCTGGACACGTCCGCTACAAAGGATACCCCGAGACGTTTTATCAAAGCTCTCTTTGATGCCACCGACGGGTATGACGGCGATCCCAAACTGTTGAGAGTGTTTGAAACGGAATGTCACGGCGATCCCGACTGCCGCCTCAGCCAGGTCATGGAAGGACCCATCCCCTTCTTCTCACTCTGTGAGCACCATGCCTTTCCCTTTTATGGACGGGCCTATGTGGGCTACATCGCTCATGAAAACATTATCGGCATCTCAAAGCTTACCCGTCTGGTCCGCCTGTTCTCAAAGCGCTTTTCCGTCCAGGAACGGATCGGGCAGCAGATCGCGGACACGCTCGAAACAATGCTGCACCCTCATGGGGTGGCTGTTTTCCTGGAAGCCCATCACCTCTGCATGGAAATGCGAGGCGTACGGGAGACCGCACCGATGACCCGCACCACGGTCTGGCGCGGCCACTATGCAGAGGATGCCTCTCTGCGCTCGGAGTTCTTCACTGCCTGCGGTTTGCAGCGGAACGAGAGATGAGCAGTTTGCACAAGGAGTATTGCCATGAATGAAAATCCCTTACGAGAGCTTGAATCGCTTGGACAAAGCATCTGGATCGATTTTATTCGTCGCCGGACCACGCTTTCAGGTGAGTTAAAAAGTCTGATCGAGGAGGACGGTGTCAGCGGCGTCACATCCAATCCCTCCATTTTTGAAAAGGCTATTGCAGAAAGCAGTGACTACGATGAGACCATTCACACACTCACTGGACAAGGAAAGAACGCACAAGAAGTTTTCCAGTCCCTGGCGGTGGAGGACATCCAAATGGTTGCCGGCCTGCTACGCCCAACCTATGACCGTACGCAGGGACAGGATGGGTTCGTGAGCCTGGAGGTATCCCCCGCCCTGGCACATGATACCGAGGGAACGATCCAGGAAGCGCGCCGGCTCTGGTCGCTGGTGAACCGGCCGAACTGCATGATCAAGGTACCCGGCACGCGGGAGGGTCTCCCAGCAATTCAGCAGCTCACTGCCGAGGGTCTTAACATCAACATTACCCTGCTCTTTGGTCTTCCCCGCTATCGGGAAGTAGCGAACGCGTATATTTCAGGTCTCGAGAGCCTGGCCAAGGAGGGGAAGAGCATCAAGCAGATCGCGTCCGTGGCTAGCTTCTTCCTCAGCCGTATTGATACGCTCCTGGATCCTGTACTTGAAAAGATCATCCAGGCAGGCGGTCCGCAGTCTGAGACCGCCCAGCGTCTCCATGGCGAGGTCGCGATTGCAAGTGCCAAAGTGGCCTATCAGATCTATCGGGAGATCTTTGGCAGCGACCGGTTTCAAAGGCTGGCAAACATGGGTGCGCACACACAGAGATTGTTGTGGGCCAGCACAAGCACAAAGAACCCGGCCTATCTTGACACAAAATATATCGAACCCTTGATCGGCCCGAATACGATCAACACCCTGCCTGTGGAAACCCTCGAGGCCTACCGGGATCACGGGGATCCAAAACAAACCCTGGAAGAGAATGTTCCCGAGGCGTATCAAGTGTTAAGTGGTCTTTCCACCCTCGGAATTGATCTCGACCAGGCCACACAACAGTTGGAAGACCAGGGTGTGGAGAAGTTCAGCACGGCCCTGAACAAACTGATGGCGGCTCTCAAGGATAAACAATCCGCTTTGCATACCTCACAGATGCAGAAGTGAATGTGTTACTGGCATCAAGGAAATCCACTCCGGTTGCCAGGATGTGTATTTAGATGCACCTTCTATTCCGTATGTTGAACTAAGAGAAAGGATACCAATCATGGAAAGTAGAGTTAAGCTCTTTGGCCATCCCATTCATCCGATGTTGATTGTGTTCCCAGCCGGATCATTCACGGCAGCAGTGATCTTCGATATTCTGTATCTAATCTTCCGTAATCAGACCTTCGCTGCGGTTTCGTTCTACATCATCGCGCTCGGTGTGATAGGCGGCTTGCTGGCAGCAGTTTTTGGGTTCATCGATTGGTCAGCCCTGCCCAATAACTCACGCGCCAAAAGCATTGGACTCTGGCACGGCCTTGGCAATTTTATGATCGTGGTGCTTTTTGCAGCGAGCTGGCTGCTGCGCCGCGGCAGTGCAGATTTTGTGCCTGGTGGCCTGGCACTGGTCCTCTCGTTTGCAGGAATTGTTCTCGCCCTGGTTACCCTGTGGATTGGTGGCGAGCTTGTATACCGTCTCGGCGTGGCAGTCGACCCGGGTGCAAACGTTAATGCGCCCAGTTCCCTATCGGGCCAGCCTGCCTCCACTGCAGGCGCGCCCAGGCAAACCGACCGCCGAAGGTAAATCTACATGCTCAGGCAATTCCGCCTGATCCTGGGGATCAGCATTTTTTGGCTTGCCCTGAGCATGCTCCAGGATGGCATCAACACGCTTGTTCTACCGCTGCAATTAAGCAACCTGGGTGCCAAGGAAACACAGGCAACCCTTCTGGGGTTGCTAACCTTTGCCGGTCTGCTGGGTGGGGCAATCATCCAGCCAGTGGCGGGTGCCCTATCAGACCGGTTAAAGAGTTTTTTGGGCCGGAAGGGATTTATTGGCATTGGCCTGCTCCTGAGCCTTGCATCGTTAGCGTTGTTCACCCTCTTTCACAGCCTGGCTGGTGTAGCGATCGCATATCTGGCCGTGCAGGTTGCAGCCAGCTTCGCCCAGGCCGGGCAGCAGGGACTCATCCCGGATTTGGTGGATGAACCACGCCGCGGCCTTGCCTCCGGCCTGAAAGGTTTCATGGACATCGGTGGCGCCATGATCGGGTTTGTGATCCTGGGCCAGTTGCTGGGCAAGGGGCGGCCGGTCTTTGGGATTATTGCCATTGGTATCGCACTCCTGGCGACATACCTGATCGCCATCCTGCTCACACCCGAAGATCGCCCAAACAGGAAGCACGAATCCCAGGCAACAGTTTCCCTCTCCCACGCGTTTCACCTGGATGTAAAGCACGAAGGCGCGTTTGTGCGTGTTGTGCTTTCCCGTTTTCTATTCCTGCTTGGCATCTATGCCACGGGCCGGTTCCTGCTTTTCTTTGTTGCCGACCGGCTGGGATTGGATCCCAACCAGGCAGCCGAAAAAGCCGGAATGCTTTTGGCCACCCTGGCACTCATCACCGTCCTCGCCTCCCCGCTCACCGGCTGGCTGGCAGACCGGATGGGCAGAACCTTCCTCATGATCTCGGGCTCTGTGCTGGGAGCGGTCAGTGCCATTCTACTTGTCTGGGCCGGCACCGCCGCGCAGATCCTGCTGTTCGGCGGGCTGATGTCAATCGCTTCGGCCGCCTTTGCCGGGGGAAGCTGGGCGCTTCTCGCAGACCTGGTTCCCAGGGACCAGTCCGCTCGTTACTTCGGGCTGGCAAATTTTGGGACAGCCGGCGCAGCCGCGGTCGCAGGTTTGTTCGGCCCGCTGATGGATTGGGCAGACCGGCTCTCTCCCGGGAGTAGATTTACAATTTTGTTTCTTGCAGCTTCGCTGGCTTTCGCGGTCAGCGCGCTGCCCCTCATATTCAAATTTCGAAAAGAGGTGAAGAATGCTGGAGAAAGAAACCCGGACCAAGGAGAAGTTCGCACCGACGATCCCGGACTGGCTGTCCTACCTGTATCAGCCGATCCTGCCCATTCTCAAAAAGATCCATATCCGTAGGGAGGGGCCGCGCGGGTATAACCCGAAAGATATTCTGCTGCCGGAAGGCTACGAGGCGGAGGTGGTCGCAAGCGGATTCAATGCACCTGTCCATTGCTGCTTCGATGATCAGGGTTATTGTTATGTAGCCGAATCAGGGCATAAGATCGATGCGGTCCCCCGTATTCTCAAGGTCGATCCTCAAACCGGCGAATGGGAAACATTCTTCACGCTGCCAGAGGACCAGTGGATCAAGGGTGCAGCTGTCACCGGTGTCTGCTGGCATAAAGGATTCTTTTACCTGATGAACACCGATACACTCCTGCGCATCGGACCGGATGGCAAAGCGGACAAGATCTTAACCGACCTGGCAGGCCGCGGCGACCACCAATCCAACCATCCAATTATCGGGCCTGAT
>JBLNAU010000238.1:0-4680 GCA_050259515.1 Syntrophothermus sp. | reverse complement strand
ATGGGCAGAATGGTCAGAAAACGTCCGTACATGAGTCACGGGCCAGTTACTTCTCCATCCTGCTGCTTGCCCTGTTGGGCCTCGATCTGCCAATGATGGTTTCCTATAATTATCAGTTCCGCTATTTTCTGACCATTCTGCCCATCCTGGCAGTGTTCTCCGGCTTTTGGGTGGAATGGATTTACACCCGGGCCGCTCAAAGCGTCAGACCAGGCCATGCAAAACTGGTGATTGGAGCGGTTGTCCTGATCGTTTTCTTCTCCTTTGCGCGCCTCGCCAGTGTTGCGATGCTGTTCATGAATGATTCAAGGACTCCGGCCAGCGCCTTCATCAAGACTCTGCCGGCAGGCACATCGCTTGAGCATACCAACTATCCACCTGATATGCCGTCCGGGCATTTCGAGCGCGAGTATAACTACCCGATCTACTTCATCAGAAACATCAATGATGAATTACCTGTCACCAACAAGTATAAATTTAACATCGGCGAGGCCGGGCTGGATGACCGCAAAACCACCTATTTTGTGACGGACAGTTTCACAGCAGACAAATTTAACGATCCATATACCTGTTCGATCATGCAGGTGGAATGCGATTTCTTCAGGCAGCTTGCAACCGGGCAGTCAAGGCACTACCGGCTGATCAGGGAATTTTCCTATCACCTGCCCGCCTTCCTCCCGCAGATCCGTGTTGAATACGTCAATCCCACGATCCGAATTTACGAGAGGACTCAATGAACGATTTCCGCTCAGGTTTTATCGCCATTCTGGGACGGCCGAATGTCGGCAAGTCCACGCTGGTCAATGCGCTGCTTGGGCAAAAGGTTGCGGCGGTCTCCTCCAAGCCACAGACCACGCGCAAGCGCCAGCTTGGGATCCTGACCACCGACAAGTACCAGCTGGTGTTTGTCGATACACCTGGCATCCATACCCCGCGTCATAAGCTGGGCCAGTTCCTCAACCAGGAGGCCCAGGAGGCGCTGGAGGGCGTGGATGTGATCCTGTGGCTGGTGGATGTCTCCAGCAGGCCCACCGAGGAGGACAGGCAGATCGGCTCCCTGCTCGACAGCACGCCGCGCCGCACTCCGCTCGTGCTGGCCGCCAACAAAATGGACCTGATCACCGCTGACGTTTTGGAAACGCGTATCGAGGCGTACCAATCCACGCTGAGGAAAGAGGCGCAGATCGTTCGCATCTCTGCGAGTGAGAACCAAAACCTGGATGAATTGATCGAACTGCTGGTATCGCTCAGTCCCTTCCGCGAGCCGGAGTTTGATCCGGAGCAGGTCACGGACTCTTACGAGCGGGATATTGCCGCAGATCTGATCCGTGAAGCCTGCCTGCTGAACCTGCGCGAGGAAGTCCCTCATGGGGTGGGAGTGCGCGTGGACGAGTTCGCCGAGCGCGAGAACGGCATGCTGTACATTGCAGCCACCATCTTCGTGGAGCGCGACTCGCAGAAGGGGATCCTGATCGGCGAAGGCGGCAGGATGATGAAGACCATCGGATCCCAGGCGCGCAAGGAAATAGAAGAAATGGGCGGCCGGCCCCTGTTTTTGGAATTAAGGGTCAAGGTCTTGAAGGACTGGCGCAACGACGAGAACGCCATGCTGCGGCTGGGGTATAAGATCAAGAAAAAGAAAAGATAATTCCATGGATGTCATTGCGAGCAGGGCGGGCGAGCTTTCCCCTGGCAATCCAGATAATTCATTTTGCCTGTGCAACTGTTTAAAACATCCGATTGCTTCAGGCTACGCCCCGCAACCCCGGCTGCGTTCGTCGGGGCAATGATAGTTGAGTAATGGGAGGACCTCATGAGTATCTGGCTGATCCTGGCCCTGATCTTTGCGGGGCTGGAAGCCCTGGTCGTTCGGAGGAACTGGCATCCGGCGGAATATTTTGCCAAGCCGGCGGTGATCCTCGCTCTTATGATCTGGGTGTACCTGGCGACCGGGCTACAGGGGAATATGATCTGGTTTGAGATGGGTCTGCTGTTTTCCTTATTGGGAGATATCTTTCTGCTTTTACCCAACGATCGGATGTTCATCCCGGGGCTGGTCGCTTTTCTAATCACTCATATTTGTTATTTATTGGGTTTCCAGGATCAGCTGCTCCACCCCAGTGGCTGGTCGTTCCTCCTGCTTTTTTTCATTCTTCTCAACGGGATCAGGCTCCTGCGGCGGATCGCCAGGGCCATGCGCGCCCGGGGAGAGGATCGGCTGGTCTACCCGGTCATCCTGTATGGCCTGGTGATCTCTCTTATGCTGTTCGCGGCCATGTCAACGATCTTCGACCCTGCGTGGACAACCGGTGCGGCGTTTTTCGTCAGCGTGGGAGCATTCCTGTTCTGGATCTCGGACCTGATGCTGGCATGGAATAAATTTGTCTCCCCTGCTACGAACAGGCGCGTCCCCGGCATGGTAACCTACCAGCTCGGGCAGATCCTCCTGGTGGCTGGGCTGATCAGTCACTTTACAGCTGTATCCTTATGATCGCAACGGCCTAAACCCCTCCCCCAGGGCTTCATGGGCGGCACCGATCACCATAAAAGCCTGTGGATCGACTTCGTGAACAATGGCCTTCAGGGTTGCCACCTCGGCGCGCGATATAACGCAATACAGGACCGGCCGATTCACGCCGGTGTACGCGCCGGTCCCCTCCAGGACGGTCAGGCCGCGTTCGAGCTCTTCCAGCACCCGGTTCGAGACCTCTTCCGGCTCGCGGGTGACGATCATCGCCGTGCGGACAGTTCCGCCTCCCTCCAGCGTTGCCTCGGCAACCAGGCCGGTCACATACAGGGCGATCATGGAATAGAGAGCCGACTTCCAGCCGAAGACAAAGCCCGCGCCCAGAATGACGAGTGTGTCCACCATCAAATAACTTTGCGTCACCGGCATGCTTCGGTAATGGTTCAGCACCCGTGCCAGAATATCGGATCCGCCGCTTGTGCCTCGGGCGCGATAGACAAGACCATATCCAAAACCGCTGATGATCGCGCCGTAAAGCGTATTAAGAAAGATATCCCCCTCCAGGTCATGGATCAAATGGGTCGCCACACCGTTCGGGGCAAATAAAGCCGTCCTCAAAATCAGATCGGTGAACAGCGAGTATGTGACGATCGCGAACGCGGTCCGCAGGGCAAACTGCCGCCCGCCCAGGATACGCCAACCCAGCGCAAAGAGCGGGATGTTGCCCAGGAAGATCATCATACCGATCGGCCAGCCCGTGAAATGATTGATCAGCTGCGCAATGCCGCTCACCCCGCCCGATGCCAGGTTGGCCGGCACAAAGAAGACCTGCAGGCTGAAAGCCTGGATCAGGGAGCTGATCAGGATCAATCCATAATCACGGATATAGGGCCAGTATTTGTTCATATATTCCTTCTTCCACGCTGAGCGTATTCGAAGCGCGGGCACTTGCGATAAACCTGGAAACTGAAGTGTCCCAAACACCCACCGCATTCAGCGCGGAAATAACGTCTTAAACAATCTTCACTCCCGCCTTGTTTTCGATCACGCCGACGACCGCTGAATTATCCAATTCGCCCATGCCGGAGTCGATCATTTCCTGAAAGAGTTGGGTGTTCGCTTCCGTCCCCAGAACAGGGAGGTCATATTCCTGGGCGGTATCGAGCACAATTTTTAGATCCTTCAGCTGCATGTAAGCCTTAAAGCCGGGGTTGCGATTCCCATCGAACAAGCGCGGCGGCTTGACGTCCAGGGTCCAGCATTGGGCTGCGCCGCCCTTGATCGCTTCGACGACTTTACGCGGATCCACACCGGCCTTCTTCGAAAAAACGAGCAGCTCGCCCATCGCCACCATCTGCGCCGCGACCATGATCTGGTTGGCAGCCTTGGCCACCTGTCCCGCGCCCGAATCGCCGACGTGGGTCACCGTTTTGCCCATCGCCTGGAACACCGGCATGACCTTTTCCAACGCCGATGCATCCCCGCCCACCATGATGGTCAGGGTCCCATTGCGGGCGCCAATGTCACCCCCGGAAACAGGTGCATCGAGAGCGAAAACATTTTTTGAGGCAAGGATCTCAGCGATCCTGCGGGCAGAGGCCGGCTTGATGGTCGAGTTATCCACATAGATCAAACCATCGTGTGCGCCGGCAAGGATCCCGTTCTCGCCCAGCACAACACTCTCCACATCGGGGGTATCCGGCAGGTTGGTGAACACCACATCCACCTGCGCAGCCACTTCGCGGGGTGACGATCCAGCCGCTGCACCTTCCGCCACCAATTCATCCACCGCGCCGCGTGAGCGATTGTGGACCATCAGCGGGAAACCCGCCTTCAGAATATTCCGCGCAATGGACTTGCCCATCAACCCGAGACCGATGTATCCGACTTTGAGCATGTTGACTCCTGTATGTATGAGAAATGGATTGGGAGATTATAACGCCCTGATGGACCACCCAAGAAGCGCTACCGACTGCAACACGGAGAAAATCCATAAATTCTGCCTGGTGATTAAAAAAGGAACCTGCTCGCCTCTGAGCAGGTTCCTTGCTTGTAAGAACGGATGATTTTCTACTTGATCCCGTACGTTTCGTTAACGGTCACCGTGAAGGTCAACTGTCCGGGCTGGATCGGCACTGCAGCGGCTTCGGCTGCTGCCCCTCCACCGCCGCGGCCATCAAAGACGGGGTAGACCGGGGTATCCGTGTAGCTGA
>JBLNAU010000237.1:0-3706 GCA_050259515.1 Syntrophothermus sp. | reverse complement strand
CATAAAAATGTGGCGCTATGGCGCCACGCGGCGTGATTATACCCCTGTTGAGGAGGCATGACTAGTCCGTTTTATCACGAAATGCTTCAAGTTTTCCCTTTTCATATCCTCCTTTAAGGGTGTTTCGAGATACATTCCTTGGATAGGAGCTTCTCACTCTCGGACTGCGATAGATTTAAAAAGTCGAGTGAGCGGGAAGGCCGTTGAGGAATTCCAGGGCTTTTTCCAACACCTGTTCGGGGGTCAGATCGTCAGTATCGATGATCAAGTGGGCGTGCGCCCGGGCATGAGCGAGCCGGCGGATCTGTTCCAGGTAATCGCGCTCATTCCAGACGAGCCTGCGTCTTACCGTGCCGACGGCAAAGGACACATCAAGACAGATGAGCACATCGGGCTTTGAAATGATCTGCCACATGGCCTGAGCGTATGAATGCTCCTGTGCGATATGGCGGCAGGAATAACCATACCTTTCGAGCCCACGGATCAGGGTCGACTTTCCCGAGCCGCACGGGCCTACCACCCCAACGAGAGGTTTTCCGGGAGGCTCCACTACTGGCTGTCCTGCATCAGCTTGCTGAGCTGTTCCGGTCCGCCCAGGACGGCCAGCGTATCGCCGGCATTGAGCGAGCGCGTATCAGATGGGTGCATTTCCGAGCTGTGGTCGTGCCGGATCAGGATGACGTTGAGATGGTAATTATCCTCCACATAACCGATCGTCTTGCGGACCAGGGAGGAGGTTGGTGAAATGGTCAAACGCGCCAGGCTGAGCTGCTGGCCTTCGATCGAGATCGGGTTGGTCACATCCGCACCGGCTGCCGAGGCCGCGAAGACGGGAGCGGCCATCTCGGTGGCACTGAGCGCCATAAATCCGAACTGGTCGTGGAGGGCATGAGCGAAGTCTTCGTCGAAGATACGGATGACCACCTGTATGTTGGGATTGAGACTGCGCGCCTTCAAGGCGATCTGCAGATTCATCGAATCATTCTGGCTGGCCAGGATGATGGCCTGGGCCTCCCGGATGTTGGCACCCTCCAGCGCCGTGGCGTTCCGGGCATCCTCCTCGATGACCGTGATCCCTTGGCTGCGGGCTGAGATCACAGTGTGCTGGACGGCATTGAGCTCGATCACAACGACATTTTTCCCCATCTCATGCAGGTGCTGGGCTGTTCGGTAGCCAAGGTGACCCAGGCCCACCAAAACGATATGATTTTTCATGGTGGAGGCGACTGCCATCTCCCACTCCTTGCTGCGTGCCCGGCGGTTGAACAGCAGGCTTCCAAAGTCTGCAAGACCCTGCGCCAGAATGATCAACCCGACCACGGGCATGACAAAATGGAATAATTGAAGACTATAGTGTCTGGGAAAATCGCCGGAGGGCTGCAGGAACGCGGCCGTCAGGATAATGAAGATCGCCTCGGTCGGGCTGCGGACCAATTCGCCTTCTCCAACCCCATTTGCGATCGCCCAATAGAGCAGTCCACCGCCCACCACTGCCACGGTAAAGATGAATAAAGGCGTTCGAAATTCCTTGAGCAGGATCAGCGTATCACGCCAGGCGGCTCTCCAGCTCCGTACCAGCGTTCTCATGCCCAGGCAGGTCCCTCCAGCGGCAGGCGGACCGTCAGCCTGCGGACATTGTCATCGCCTCTTGGCGCGACTTTCAGCACGAGCACGCTGATATCGTCCGAGGGGCGGTTTTCGTCCAGGCGGACCGCATGCTCGAGAAGCAGATCCGCCAGCGCCTGAGGGCTTGGATCCTGATCTTCGAGCACCGACCGAATGACCTCGCCAACATTCATCGGGTTGCCGCGCCTCTCCCCGGCGTGGCTGATGCCGTCCGTGTAAACGACGACGATCAATCCAGGTTGAATGGCGATCTCCGTGATCACCGGCCGTACGTTGCGGGAGGTGCCGAGCGGGATGCTCTCCTCAGCGATCCTGTCGATCCGCTCGTTCACGCAGATGAACATGGGTGCCGGGTTGTTGCGGGTCAGTACAATCGTGCGGCTGTGCAGGTCGACGGAGGCGATGTTGAGTGTGGAGATGACCTTGCCTTGCTTGTCGGTATACAGTGCATCTGAGGCGGCGCGCGCTGCAGCGCCATCCCGGACCCCCTCGGCCAGCAGACTGATTACCTTGCGGACCACCATTTGTGAAATGGCTTTGGCTCCCCGGCCGGAGGTCTGGCCGTCCGCCAGGACCACTGATAGCCCGCCATTCGGTCGTTCCACGATCTCCAGTGTATCGCCGCTTTCGGAGGTGGCATATTTGTTAACTTTGGCGACAGCGATCAGAACTTCCATAATTTGATTTTACTATGGGTTGTAATGTTTATCACATGTTTCCCCGCCGGAGTCTTTCTGCCGCCGGAACGCAGGGATATATCTTTCCCCGCTCTTCATAACCCCGTGATTCACCCCTCGTTTATTTCCACATACCAATGGAGGTAGATATGAACAGACCTGTAAAACTGTTAAAACATCCCTTGCACCCCATGCTGATCGTATTTCCGCTGGGGTTGCTATCGGGTGGCGTGATCTTTGATCTGATCGCGAAATTTACTGGCAACCAGGGCTTTTACGTGGTCTCCTACTGGATGATCGCTGCCGGCATTGTCGGTGGGTTGCTGGCAGCCATTTTCGGTTTCATGGACTGGCTGAGCATCCGCTCAGATACCCGGGCCAAGTCCGTGGGGATGTGGCATGGTCTTGGCAATCTGGTGATCGTCCTGCTCTTTGCGGCCAGCTGGTGGATGCGCAGCAACGATTCGAACAATGTGCCGGGCACATTTGCCTTCATCCTCTCACTACTGGGTGCTGGCCTGGCGCTGGTCACTGCCTGGCTGGGCGGTGAACTGGTGTACCGGCTGGGCATGGCCGTGGAGCAGGGTGCCAACGATAATGCGCCCAATTCACTGACGACGGAAATTCCTACAACCGGTACTCAGGCTTCCCCTCGCCGGAAACAGACCGGCGGCCGATCAGGCGATTAATAAGGCGATTAACCACCAGGCGATCAAAATAAGCTCCGCTGCGGCATCTCCCAGATAGATCGGGGAAATGACCCGCTTCACCACATAAAGAATCTCCACGAATAGCAGGCTGGCCGCGGCCCCGATTGCCAGGAAGATCACTGGCGGATTGATCGCCGCGGTCAGCTGCGCGTAAAGGAGGACCGCGCCGATCACTGCCAGGATCAAGCCAACGGTCTTCACCAGCCACAGGTCTGTTTTGGGACCGGTGACCGCCAGGAAGGTACGCATATTGATCCACGGCCAGATGCCGGTGACGAGAAAATAAATGCCCTGCACCAGGGCGACCGTATACTGCATAAGTCAATTCCTTTATTCCTACCCTGCGTCCTGAAGATCTAGCGATTCCAACTGTTCCTTCGAAAGCGAGGCCTTCGGGTCGACATCTTTCTCGCCATGCGAAAGAGGATGGCCAGCATTCCAAGGGAGCCGGCCGCCAGGAAAAGAGGGGTGGCGAGCGGGGTGCTCTCATACCGGACCGGCCTGACTTGTTCTGCAGGCGGGATTTCCTTTTTGCGTTTCTGCCGTACCCACAACGCGCTGACCTGGTCCACGAAACCGGGGAAGAACTTATTGATCAACACCGGCACTTCATAGATGCGGCTCATGAACAGAGCCCGCCGGGGTCGCTCGATCAATGCGACGATGTGGCGTGCCATTCGGTCGCGGGAAACA
>JBLNAU010000236.1:0-3165 GCA_050259515.1 Syntrophothermus sp. | reverse complement strand
ACCTGCAATCAGCTCGGTCGTCAGGGTTTCCGATTGGATGTACTGAGACCAATCCTCTACGACCTTCGCCATGTCATCTGACGTGACGTACCAGGTCGTGATCCGGTCCTCAATGTTGAAGTCTGCGTTTTTACGCTGGGTCTGGATACGGCGGACGATCTCGCGCGCCAGTCCTTCGGAAATGAGTTCAGGAGTCAGCTTCGTATCAATCGCCACAGTGACGACCTTGTCGGCAGCAACAGCCAGTCCCTCAGCCGGTTGTGTGCTGACGAGGATCTCTTCCCCGGTCAGGGAGACGGTCTCCCCATTCAGCTCAACCGTGACGGGCTCCCCTGCAGCGACCCTGGCAGCCACCTGATAGGGATCGAGCTCGTTCAGCAGCTCGCTCACCTTGCGAAAATTTGCACCGAACCTGGGACCCAGCAGCTTGTTGTTGGGCTGCACTTTATAACGGACGAGCGACTCCAGATTTGCAATCGATTCAAGACCCTTGACATTCAGCTCATCTGTCACGATGTCCACCAGCTCGGCAGGAAGCTCTGCGCTTCCCTCCCGGACATGGACCAGGACCTTTGCCAGCGGCTGGCGAACTTTCAAGTTGGCGTTGTTCCGGGCACTCAAGCCCAGGCTGGCGATCCGCCGGGCGAGGTCCATCTGGTAGATCAATTTTTCGTGGACCGCCGTAGGGTCTGCTTCCGGCCAGCGGGTGTGGTGGACGCTTTCATAGGCATCCGGGTATACATTGCGGACCAGGTTCTGGTACATCGTCTCGGTGATAAAGGGGATGATCGGCGCCAGGGCACGCGTCATCTTGACCAGCACATGCCAGAGCGTGGTGTAGGCTGTGTTCTTATCGCCATCCTGCTCCGATTTCCAGTAACGGCGGCGGGAGCGGCGCACATACCAGTTGCTTAGATCGTCGAGCAAACTCTCAAAAGCCAACGTGGCGGTGTAGGCATCTGACCCTTCAAGGTTTTGAGTGACCTGTCCAATGACCTGGTTGAGACGGGCCAGGATCCACTGGTCGAGCGGATTGCCAGAGACGGGGGTACGGCCCTCCGGTGTTTCCGGAGTGAATTCAACAGCAGGCGGGGTCCAGTGATCCAGGCTGGCATAGGTCGAGAAGAAGGAATACACATTCCAGAGCGGAATAATGAAGCGGCGGCGGGTCTCCTCCGCCCGATGATAGCCGAACAGCAGATCGTTTTCCGGCTTCTGCGCACAGTACAGCCAGCGCATGGTATCCACCCCCATTTTATCGGCGGCGTCGTTGAACTCAATGGAGTTGCCCGAGCTTTTATGCATCTGGCGGCCATCCTCTGCCAGTAGAGAGGCGTAGCCAAAGTTTTCCAGGAAGGGCGGTTTATTCTCGAGCACCGTGGACATGGCTAGCAGGGAATAGAACCAGTTGCGGAACTGGCCGGGGAAGGATTCGCTGATCCAGTGGGCCGGGAACCAGGTGCGCCAGTATTCCGGGTCTTCCCGGTAGCGGAGCGTGCTGAAGGGAACGATGCCGGCATCCAGCCATGGATTTCCCACTTCCGGGATGCGGCTCATTACTCCGCCGCAGGCCTCGCAGCGGATCTTGATCCGGTCGATGAAGGGCCGGTGAGGAGTGTGGCCGGCAAACTCCTCCCAGCCTTCGATGGCGCGTTTCTGGAGCTCATGCTCATCCCCGATCACATGGAAGTGCTCGCAGTCCTTGCAGACCCAGATCGGCAGGGCCAGACCCCAGTAGCGTTTTTTCGAGATCATCCAGTCGTGCATGTTTCGCAGCCAGTCGATCTCGCGCGCCTGGCCAAACTCCGGGATCCAGCGGATCTGATCCACCACGTCCATGATCTGGTAACGCAGGGATGAGAGCTTCTCTTCAGCGGTCACCTCCTCGCGCGGCTTGTCGTAGAGCGGACCCATGTTGATGAACCACTCATCCACCAGGCGGAAGACCAGCTCGGTCTTGCAGCGCCAGCAGGTCGGGTAGCGGTGGGTATAGGAGGCCACCTGATAAAGAAGGCCCTTCCTTTGCAGATCTTCGAAGATCGGCGTGGCAACCTTGGACACATGCATGCCAGTCAGCCAGCCGAAGCCGTCGATGAAATGACCCTCCTCCTCCAGCGGCGCGATCAAGGGGAAGTTATGCTCGCGTCCCAAATGGAAATCCTCGGCGCCGCATCCGGGAGCGATATGGACGATCCCGGTCCCTTCCGCTTCGCCGACCTCGTCCCAAAGGATCACCTGGTGGACCTGGACAGCCGTGGTGTCGATTCCTTCGACCAGTTTCTTCAGATGGGTGATACCACCTGGGGTGTTGGCCGCCGGCAGATCGTCGAAGGGACCCATATACGCCCAGCCTTCCATCTCCTTCCCTTTGAGCTCGCCCAGCACTTCATATTCCCCCTTCAGCATGTGCAGGGTTCCCTTGGAGAGATAAAGGATGTGGTCGCCATTGCGGACTTTTACATAATCAAGCTCGGGACCGACAGCCGCGGCGACATTGCTGGAGAGGGTCCAGGGCGTCGTCGTCCAGACCAGCAGCGATTCGTTTTCCCGATCCCGCAGAGGGAAGCGCAGTGTCACGGCGCGGTGCGTCAGCTCCATATAACCGTCGGTGACGATCTCGTGCTGGCTGAGGCCGGTGGCACAGCGCGGGCACCAGGGCATCACGTCCGCGCCCCGGTAGAGCCAGCCCTTCTCCCAGCTCAACTTGATCATCTGCCAGATCATGTAGTTATTTTCATTGGAAAACGTGAAATAGCTACCTCCTAATTGAGGCAGGCCAAGCTGCCCAACCACCTGCTCGACCGTGTCGGTGATGGTGCCGCCATTCGGACCCGTGAAGGTGATCACCTGCATGGGATCTTCCAGCAGTTTCTCCGCCAGCCAGTTCAACTTTTCGGGATCGTTCCATTCCATCCAATATCCCAGGCGAATGGATTGATCGGTCTGCACGCCAGCATACTTCAGCACCCGGGCCTTGCACAGTTTGACAAACTCCCCCAGGCCGAATGCCTCGATATCCTTTTTGGAGGCAAAGCCTTTTTCCTTCTCGACCTCCACTTCCACCCACAGCCCCTGGCAGTCGAACCCGTTCTGGTAGCGCAGCTCGCGCCCCTGCATGGTCCAGAAGCGGTTGTAGAGATCCTTATACGTGCGCCCCCAGCCATG
>JBLNAU010000235.1:0-4789 GCA_050259515.1 Syntrophothermus sp. | reverse complement strand
TCGCGTCGAGAACCACAGCGATACGGACCGCATTCATCTGGTGATCGACTGTGTGGTCAACGACTGGATGCGCGAGTTGTTCCCCACGGAAATGGCGCAAGCGCCGCTGCGTCCACAGATTTAGACTGGAAATCAGAAAAGAAACATTGTTATGGAGGCTTAAATGTACCGACGTGACTTTTTGAAATTGGGCGGGCTGTTTTCTGCGGCTGTCATGATAGGATTTAACTCTCTGGCGAAAGCTGTCTCTTTTCCTGTAGAAGTAGAAGCTCATGGTAAGCTGTTTCGCAGCACATCCGAGGGAAAGATCTACGTCTCGGGGGATGCCGGGAAGAGTTGGCAAATGCATACTAATTTTGGCGCTGACATTTCCATTCTCGACTTGCGGACGAATTTCTGGGGTCAGTTGCAAACCCAGCTTGGCATCGCGGGTCACAGCTTCAATTTGGCCCTGGCACCTGAAGGCAAAATCTGGAGGACGGTATAAATCCAAAGCCTCGCTGCACTTGACTCAGAGGGAATCCTCCGAAATCCTATCCTTCAGATTTATTCATATGAGGATGTGGCTGGATTCCCGTCTCTTTTGCTCGTTGCTCGTCAGTTGTCAGGCCGATCCATTTGAGCATTGGCACAGCGATGTATCGCTTATTTGTTAAGCTCTCGATGAGCGGTCTGTTCCCCCTTTGACGAAAGCCATCTCTTCGAAGCGACGGATAAAAAACAACTTGATTTCTTCAAGTTGTTTTTTCTAGCGGTCCCGACGGGAGCGGGGTTCGCAACGCATACCTATTTGGGCGCTTAGCAAATTGAATGACATTTGTTCAGTATATCCATACTAGGCTGAAAATCTATTTTGGCTCACTCAGTTCGCGAAGATGTGAAAGATGATTTATCCAGAGATGGAGGGTGGAGGGCGCTTGTTGTAAGGAGTAAGGTGAATAAGTCTCTTTTGTGGTATATGTCTTATAAAGGATGTATGGCTATGCAACTCCTGGCCACAAAACTGTATATTCCCCCTCCTCGTCCTAAAATTGTTCTGCGACCACGCCTGCTCGGGCAACTGAACGATGTCTTGAGCCAGCAGCTGACGCTTATCTCTGCCCCCGCTGGCTTTGGTAAAAGCACGTTAATCAGTGAATGGGCTGCCGGTTGCAGCGAGAGACCGGTCGCCTGGCTGTCGCTGGACGAAGGAGATAGCGACCCAACCCGTTTTCTAGCTTACCTCGTCGCTGCTTTGCAGGCAATCGAGGCGAATATTGGAAAGGGGGTGTTAGGTGTACTCCATTCTTCGCAGCCTCAACCGCCATCCATCGAAGCAACTCTAACGACGCTGCTCAACGAGATCACCACCGTCCCGGACAACTCTGGGCCGGGTTTCGTTCTCGTCCTGGACGACTACCATGTTATTGACTCCAAACCGGTCGACAATGCCCTGGCCTTTCTGCTCGAGCACCTGCCGCCGCGGATGCACCTGGTGATCGCCACCCGTGAGGATCCACACCTGCCCCTGGCCCGCTTGCGCGCCCGGGGCCAACTGACCGAGCTGCGCGCTGCCGACCTGCGTTTCACTCCCTCCGAAGCCGCCGAGTTCCTCAACCAGGTGATGGGCCTGAACCTTTCAGCAGACGACATCGCCGCACTGGAAGCCCGCACCGAAGGCTGGATTGCCGGCCTGCAATTAGCCGCGCTTTCCATGCAGGGACACCAGGATGTCACCAGCTTCATCAAATCCTTCACCGGCAGCCATCATTTCGTAATGGACTATCTGATGGAGGAGGTCCTGGGACAGCAGTCTGAAAACGTTCAGGCTTTCCTGCTGCGCACATCGATCCTTGACCGTCTGTGCGGTCCCTTGTGTGATGCCGTTCTACTTGACTTCCCTGCTTCGGGGCAGGAGACCCTGGAATATCTGGAACGTGCCAACCTGTTCCTTATCCCACTCGACAACGAGCGGCGCTGGTATCGCTACCACCATCTCTTTGGCGAGCTGCTGCGCGTAAGACTTGGCAATCCCCAGGAACTTCAGAATTATCACCTGCGTGCCAGTGCGTGGTATGAGACCAACGACGACCCGGCCGAAGCCTTTCACCACGCCTTTGCGGCTGGCGACTTTGAGCGGGCGGCGCGCCTGGCCGAAGCGGCCTGGCCGGGCATGGAGCGTAATTTCCAGACCGCCGCCTGGCTTGGCTGGGTGAAAAAACTGCCCGAAGCGGCAATTTGCTCCCGGCCCAGGTTATGTCTCCAGCTTGGTTCGGCTTTTTCGGATGCCGGGGATCCGGAGACAAGTGAGATCCATCTTCAAAACGCCGAGCGAGCGCTGGCTGGGACAAAGGACCAGGCCGAGGTAAAGACCCTGCCGGCGAACATTGCCCTGATCCGCGCTTCCAACGCCCAAAACCAGGGCGACCTGGCCGGGACGGTGAAATACGCAGAGCTGTCCCTTCAGCTCATCCCCGAGGACGATATTTACCTGCGCGCTTTGGCTGTCATCACTCTGGAATTGACCCATTGGGCCACCGGGAACCTGGAAGCATCCGTCCGGGCCATGTACGCCTGGAGGGACGACATGTTGAGGACAGGCAACCAGGTATTTGTGATCGCCAGTGCCTTTGCAGTGGCCGATATGCTGGTGATCCTGGGGCAGCTGGGTCAAGCCGAAAAGACCCTCCGGCAGGCCCTCCAACAAGCCGCCGCGCTGGGCCGGGAAGCGGAATTGGTGACGGCCCATCATCACCTGGGGCTGGCCATGCTGGCCCATGAACGGGGGGATGAGATGGCCCTGACACAACACCTGCAAACCGCCGCCAATCTGGGCCAGCGCACCACCCTGGTTGACTGGACTCACCGCTGGAACATGGCCCAGGCCCGGCTCAAAGAGTCCGCCGGGGAATGGGATGCGGCGCTTGATCTGCTCGAGGAAGCCAGGCGATGCTACGTCAAAACCGCGGTTCCCAATCTGCAGCCGGTCGAAGCCCGTAAGGCGCGGGTCCATCTCAAACAAGGGCGTTTGGATAAAGCCATTTCCTGGGCGCGGGAGCGCGGCTTGTCCACAACGGACGAGGTGAGTTACCTGGGCGAGTTCGACCTTCTCACTTTGGCGCGGGTGCGGTTGTCCGAAGGATCCTTTGCCGGGGTCAATGACCTGCTGGAACGCCTGTTGGTATTGGCAGAAACACAAAAACGGACGGGGAGCGTGCTCGAAATCCTTTTGATACAGGCGCTGGTCCACCAGGCGCAGAATAACCCATCCCAGGCTCTTGCCAGGCTGGAACGCGCCCTCGCGCTGGCCGAGCCTGAAGGCTACCTGCGCATCTTCGTGGACGAAGGTGAGCGGATGCAATTGTTGATTTTGGATTTTCGATCGATGATTGAAAAACAGGCATCCCCTGGCATTCATCGCCTGTCTGGTTACGTCAATCAACTCCTGGCCGCTTTCCTGAAATCAACGGAAGCCATTTCCCAATCCACAACCTTAAATCGCCAGTCGAAAATCGCAAATCAAAAACGCTTGCACCTGGTGCCAGTGCAGGTGTCTGAAATGGTTGAGCCTCTCACCGACCGCGAAGTCGAAGTCCTGCGTCTTATCGCCGAGGGGCACTCCAACGCAGAGATCAGCCAAAAACTCTATCTGGCTCTCAGCACGGTCAAGGGCCATAACCTGCGGATCTTCAACAAGCTGCAGGTCCAAAATCGTACCGAGGCCGTCGCCCGCGCCCGCGAGCTGGGTTTGATCTAAGTAGCCGTTCATAAGGCTTTAGAAATTATTTTGTGTAGTTGGCGTTCTCCCATAGCACCGCCCGCTAGTGCAGGTGCAACGCCGACGGCCACTTAACCCCCAAAACAATACTCCAGACAATACTTAAGTTGCTATCCGGCAATATCCCCTGCCGGTATATTTACGTTCATGAAACCAATCCAACCCACCTCCTACGAAATCCGGGTTGCAGGCCACCTGCCCGCGGAATGGGTGGAGTGGTTCGAAGGCTTGACCATTACGCTGGAAGAGGATGGCAACACGCTTATAACGGGTCCGGTGATCGATCAGGCCGCTTTGCATGGCTTGCTAAAAAAAGTGCGTGATCTGGGAATGACCCTGGTTTCGGTCAGTCCTCTCGAACCTGGTTCTCCGGCGACGCCCGGGACAGGCCATGTAGATGTGCCAGATGTCAAATCATAAACAGGCGTCGGCAGCTTGTTGATGCCAATCTCAATCACAACAAAAGGATGTGAAAAAATGAATGCAAGCGGGAAAACCACAGGAAAAATAGATACTAAAGCTCTACTCTCCACCCTATGGATCGTGGTCATGATCAATATGCTGAAGGCAGATATTCTTTCACTTTATATCCCTGGAGCATCAGCTGAAGTAGCAAAAACTGCCGGCGATACTCCCATCCCTCTTCTTATGTTGGGCGGCGCGATCATGATGGAGATTTCCCTTCTTATGATCCTGCTTTCCCGCGTATTGAAGTATGGGGTAAATCGCTGGCTCAATATCATTACGAGCATCATCACGGTCGCCTTTGTGATAGGCGGCGGCGTATCCTACCCTCACTACATTTTCATAGCGACCGTTGAGGGGATCTGTTTATTGCTCATCATCTGGATTGCATGGAAGTGGCGCGATATTGAAGCCTAGTCTATTCGGAAATAAAAAGGATAAAAATATGAAAACCTTACAGAAATCCGGCGGTTTCGCCTCGCTATATATGGCAGCTGCCTACCTGGTCGGAATGGGTATCTTTCTCGGGGTGTTGGACTACCTCAGCATTTCCGATCCCGCCCAAAA
>JBLNAU010000234.1:0-8262 GCA_050259515.1 Syntrophothermus sp. | reverse complement strand
CAGCACCAGTGCTGTGCCATACTGGATGCTCACGGGCATCTCGGGGATCTGCGTGGAAATCACAAAAAGATGGTAGGGCAGTGCCATGGTCGGGTCGAAAATAGACTTGGGCAGGGATGGCAGAAAGAACACCGCGCCTGTGAACAGGATCGGGGCCGTCTCGCCCGCAGCGCGTTCCAGGCCCAGAATGACGCCTGTCAGAATCCCGGGCAATGCCTCCTTGAGCACGATGCGCCGGATCGTCTGCCAGCGGGTGGCGCCAAGCGAGATGCTCACGGTTCGGAATCCCTGTGGCACGGCACGCAATGCCTCCTCGGAGGTGCTGATCACGACCGGAAGGGTCATGATGGCCAGTGTGAGGGAGGCTGCGAGAATGGAGGTACCGAAGTTAAAGAACAGGACGAACAATCCGAGCCCGAAAAGCCCATAAACCACCGATGGGATCCCCGCCAGGTTGATGATTGAGATGCGGATGGCGCGTGTCAGCTTGGTATCGCGCGCATACTCCGCCAGGTAGATTGCTGCTGCGATTCCCAGCGGCACCACAAAAATGGCTGCCACGAGGGTAAGCAGGACTGTGCCAACGATGGCTGGATAAATTCCACCCGACCTCATGCCGTTGGTGGGGAAGGTGGTCAGGAATTCGATCGAGATGGCAGACAAGCCCTGGACCAGGATATAAATAACCACTGCCACAATGGCGATCACGGTGACAAAAGCCATCCCGGTAATAATTGCAAAGCCGATGCGTTGGGTGAGGTGACGGTTGCGGGTAAGAATACTGTTCATGATTATGACAAAATTCTTTCAGCTCGTTTTTTCGTCCGGAAGACGAATGAAGAAGCCACAATGTTTACAATAAATGAGATCAGGAACAGCACCATGCCAATGAAGAACAGCACATGATAATGGGTGCTTCCGTTGGCCACTTCGCCCATTTCGGCGGCAATGGTGGCGGTCATGGTGCGGGCCGGGTGGAACAGGGCGGCAGGTGTCAGCGCCATCACGGGAGCATTACCGGTCACCATTAGTACCACCATTGTTTCACCGATGGTACGGCCCACACCAAGCATGATGGCGGTCAGTACACCCGACTTGGCTGCCGGCAGCGTGACGCGCCAGATCGTTTGCCATTGTGTTGCTCCCAGAGCCCAGGCTCCTTCCCGGTACGAGCGCGGTACCGTATCCAGTGCGTCCTCGGATACAGAAACAACCGTTGGCAGCGCCACCGCGGCCAGGAGCAGCGAGCCTCCCAGGGCAGTCAGGCCTGTTGGAAGGTTCATGGAGACACGCAAAAAATTTGATAAAAGAAGAATGCCAAGAAACCCGAGAACAACTGAGGGAATTCCTCCCAACAGCTCCACAACCGGCTTGAGAATCTCGCGCATCCAGCGAGGCGCGATTTCCGAAATATAAATGGCTGTTGCCAGTCCCAGCGGAACGGAGATAAGCGTTGCCCCGATTGTGATGATGATGGAGCCCGTGATCAGCGGAAGAATTCCGTAATAATCTTCGATCGGATACCAGCGGGTGCTGAAAAGATTGCCTAACTGTACTTCGCGCAGGGCCGGCAGGCCTTCCCTGAGCAAGAAATAAAAGATCAGGGCTACGAACAGCATGGCTGAGTAGCCAGACAGGTTAATGAGGCGCGTGATGAGAAGCTCACGCCAGTTTAGGGATTTTTCCATGATTCTCCGTTCGATAAAAAATGACACACCCTGTAATTATTTAACAGGCACATACCCCTGATCGGCGACAATTTGTTGGGCTTCTGTGGAAAGGATCCAGTCCAGGTACTGCTTTAGGATTCCTGCGGGGTCGCCGTTGGTATACATGTAAAGATCGCGCGCGATCGGATAGGTTTTGTCGTTCACTGTAGCGATGGATGGCAGGATATAGGGCTGGCCCTCCTGCGGAGCGATGGCGATCATCTTTAGATCCTTCGGCACATACCCGAGCCCGTCGTAGCCGATGGCGTTTGGATTTTGTCGCACTTCAGAGATGATGCCTTCCGACGAGGGGAGTAACAGGGTATCTGTGGAGAAAAATGTCTTATTGTCCTTCTTCCCCATTCGCACGACCGTTTCAAGAAAATAAACATGTGTGCCCGAGTTGACCTCACGCGAGAGCCGGACAATGGGACGGTCTTCACCCCCGACCTCAGACCAGTTGCTGATCTTGCCGCTGTAAATATCCGAGATCTGCTGCATGGTGAGCTGGCTGACGGGGTTGTTCGGATTCACGATCACGGCGATCGCATCGCGGGCAATCGTATGCTCCACAGGAGTCACCCCATTGGTTTTGGCCTGGGCAACTTCTTCCGGCTTGATCTGGCGGGACGCATTCGCAATATCCGCGGTCTTGTTAATGAGGGAGGCAATCCCCGTACCCGACCCTCCGCCGGTGACCGCAATACTCACTTCGGGATGCTCGGTCTGATATTTCTGCGCCCAGGCGAGGGCCAGATTCACAATGGTATCCGAGCCTTTATTTTCAATGGAATAGGCAGCTTTTGTGGAATCGGTTTCCGCCCTGTTTGAAAAACAGGCTGACATCAAAAAAAGAGAAAGAGTCATGAGTAGTATGAGCCGGTTCATCGGGCTGATTATAAGGCATTTGTCATCCTGTTAACCGCCAAGGTGACATGCAAAATGACATATATCATCTGGCAAGCTTGCGTGTTTGTTATAAGATTATGTTATCTGTACAATCGTTCGTGGAGGTCTCATGATTGGTTTTTTACAAATTCTGGGTGGGTTGGCTTTGTTCATGTATGGTGTCAGAATGCTCAGCTCGGGCATGGAGAAACTGACAGGGGATCAGATCCAAAAATGGCTCGAGATAATGACCCGCGGACGCTTCCGAAGTCTGATATTCGGAACGGTTGCCACGGCATTGATCCACAGCAGCGGGCTCTTGATGGTCACCATGATCGGCCTGGTCAATGCCAGCCTGATGACGGTCGAACAGACAATCGGCGTGATCATCGGCCAGGAGATCGGTACAACCCTGACCGCCCAGATCGTTGCTTTCAACATTGGAAATTTCAACATGCTATTCGTGGTTCTGGGGGTGATCCTGTTCGAGTTCTTTGAGCATCGCGACTGGAAGAAATATGGAGAGATCTGCTTTGGCATTGGGATTGTCTTTCTGGGTATGACCCTCATGTCCGGGGCTTTGAAGGAATTGGTCCAGTTTTCGTGGGTATCGAGCGGTTTGATTGTCATGGGAAAATATCCCATGGCGGCAGTTTTCGCGGGTTTAGTTGTCACATCCGTTGTCCAAAGCAGCACGGCAGTGACCAGCATCGCGGTCGCCATGGGGATGAGTCAGGTGATCACGCTCGAGGGAGCGGTAGGCATCATATTCGGCGCCAATATCGGATCTTGTGTTACAGGCCTGATTGCCTCATTTCCCCTTTCACGACCTGCCCGCAAGGTCTCCATGGCACAGATCTTTATCAATGTCGTCGGCGTGCTGATCTTCCTTCCATTCATCCACCAGTATGCCGACCTGATCGCCCGCACCTCCCCCTATCTGCCCCGGCAGATCGCCAATGCACATACGATCTTCAATATCATCGTGAGTTTGCTCATGCTTCCCTTTATCAACCAGATTGCCTGGGTGGCGGAAAAACTTGTCCCTCCTGAAAGGAAACAGGAAAAGGAAAAAATCACTGCCTACATCGATGATATGCAGTACAGCGTCCCGGCCGTTGCATTGACCGAGGCAGGCCGCGAGCTGGTCCGTGTGGGGGAAGTGACCGCCCAGATGCTCCAGGAAAGCTGCCAGGCGCTCCTTACAAGGAATTCGCTGGCAGCCAGCCATGTTCTCGAGCAGGAGGAACAGATGGTAGATCCCATCTGCAAAAAACTGGAGGCTTTTGTCAACAGGCTGATACAGGAGGATCTGAGTATCACGCAGCAAAAACGCTGCTTTCAGATCAAGAACTTATTAATAGATATTGAGCGAGTGGCCGATATGTCTGAGGATATCGCCCAGTTTGCAATGGAGCGCATTAAGAACGATGTGTCTTTCAGCCCTCAGGCGACTGAGGAGCTTGACTGCCTGGGGAAACATACCTATTGCACGTTCTCGTCCGCGGTGAAGGCTTTTCAGGAAAATGACAAGCGACTGGCCCGGCAGGTATGCGACATGGAAAGCGAATTTGACACCCTGTACTGGCAGACCCGACAGCGGCATATTGAGCGTCTGGATGCAGGGGTTTGCGACCCGGAGGCCAATGTCATCTTTACGGAGGCTTTGCGAAATATGGAGAGAATCAGCGATCACGCCGATAATCTGGGGGTGAGTGTAATGAGGGCGTGACCAACGGCAAGATGACGATGATACAATTATGGCATGAATGACGTCAAACCTGTCTTCTCGGTTCAGCATCTTGACTTCTATTATGGCCCCAAGAAAGCCTTAAGTGACATCAACCTGGATATCATGCCGCGCAAGGTCACCGCGTTGATCGGTCCATCCGGGTGCGGCAAGTCGACGTTTCTACGCTGTTTGAATCGCATGAATGACACGATCAACGAAACCCGCGTCGAAGGCAGGATCCTGCTCAACGGAAAGAATATCTACGATCCGGATATGGACGTGGTCGACCTGCGGCAGCGGGTGGGCATGGTGTTCCAAAAACCGAACCCGTTCCCCCAATCCATTTACGACAACGTGGCATTCGGCCCGCGCATCCTCGGTATGAAGGTGAAAATGGACGATGTGGTAGAGACGTCGCTGCGCCAGGTAGGGATGTGGGACGAGGTGAAGGATGATTTGAAGTCCGACGCACTGGGCCTCTCCCTGGGCCAGCAGCAAAGGCTGTGCATCGCCCGCGTTATCGCCGTCCAGCCGGAGGTGATCCTCATGGACGAGTCCACCTCCGCCCTCGACCCGATCGCCACCCTGCGCGTGGAGGAGTTGATCGCCGAGTTGAAAAAGGCTTACACGATCGTGATCGTGACGCACAACATGCAGCAGGCGGCGCGTGTCTCGGACCAGACCGGCCTGTTCTGGCTGGGCGAGCTGGTGGAGCTTTCCCCAACCAAGATGATTTTCACCCGGCCCCAGGAGGAATTGACCGAGGCGTATATCACCGGCAAGATGGGATGACATGAAACAAAAAATCCGCCGATCCAATCGGCGGATTTTTCTTCTCAATCCTATTTTTGCTTCTTCCAGAATTCGTCATCACTGGACTTGATCTCGGTCAATTCACCGGTTGCGATAAAAATGGTTCGCTCGCAGATGTTCGTGACCCGGTCGGCAAACCGCTCCAGGTTATGAGCCACCCATAGCAGCCAGTTGGCCCGCTCGATGGTTTTGGGATCGGCGATGATGAACGTCATGAGCTCACGATAGATCTGGTTGTAGAGCGCATCCACTTCATCATCTTCGACAGGCAGTTTCTGGGCTGTTTCAACATCTTCATTGACAAAAGCCGTCAGGGCACGATGCAGCATGTCCACACCCTTTTGGGCCATTCGCGGCACGTCGATCAGCGGCTTGAGCAGCGGCGCGTCTCCCATCCGCAGGTTGATATTTGAAATACCCTTGGCATAGTCACCCATGCGCTCCAGCTCGGAAATGATTTCAAGGGAGGAGGCCAGGAAGCGCAGGTCGTGGGCCATGGGCTGCTGCGTGGCGATCAGGATCATTAGATGGTTCTCGATCTCAAAGCGCTTCTGGTTGATCTCGATGTCCTCCTGGAACAGCCTCTCGGACCATTTGAGGTCGCGTTTTCTCATGGCGTCCACCGAATCCAGCAAAGCCTTCTCTACCATGCTTCCCAGAATCAGTATATCGTCTTTGACCTGCTGAATCTCAGATTCGAACGTTTTCCTTACCATAGCACCTCTTTGTAGTTTCATTGATTATTATACTCACTAACCGAAACGACCGGTGACATAATCTTCGGTGCGTTTGTCCTTGGGCATGGTGAAGATTTTCTTCGTGTCGTCGAACTCGATCACCGTACCTGCGCGCTCACCATTTCCGGCAAGCATCATCATGGCGGTGAAATCGGAGACACGGGCGGCCTGTTGCATATTATGAGTCACGATCACGATGGTGTATTCCTTCCGGAGTTCCTGCATCAGCTCCTCGATCTTGAGCGTGGCGATCGGGTCCAGGGCGGAGGCAGGCTCGTCCATCAGGATGACCTCCGGTTCCACGGCCAGCGCCCGGGCAATGCACAGGCGCTGCTGCTGGCCGCCCGAGATGGATAACCCGGACTGGTGGAGCTTGTTCCTGACTTCCTCCCAGAGTGCCGCCTGTTTCAAGGATTTTTCAACGATGTCGTCCAGGTCCCGCTTGCGCCGGATGCCGTACAGGCGTGGACCATAGGCCACATTTTCGTAAATGCTCTTTGGAAATGGATTGGGTCTTTGAAAGACCATACCGACCCGGCGGCGGACATCCACGACGTCCACGCCCAGGTTGTTGATGTTCTCTTCATCCAATAGGATCTCGCCTTCCACACGTGCCCCGGGAGTCAGGTCATTCATGCGGTTCAAGGACCGCAGCAGAGTGGATTTTCCGCAGCCCGAGGGGCCAATGATCGCAGTGATCTTGTTTTCCTGGATATCGATATTGATATCGGTTACGGCGCGGAACCTGCCATAGAAAACGTTTAGATTTCTGATCTCCATTTTGTTCCTGGAGAGGGTTGTGCTTTTTTCTGGAGTTTCGATTTCTATTTTAGTAACCATGGTTTTATCCCTGCAAACGTCGTTTGCGGATCTCGATCCACATGCGGGTGAGGATATTGATCAGCAAGAGAACGACCATTAGTACGAGAGCCGCGGCCCAGGATTGCTGGATCCGCTCGGGGTAGGGCTGCTGGGCGTATTTCCAAAGTGTCAGAGGCAGCGAATCCATCGGTTGATCGACGATGCGTTCCAGGATTTGAAAGAGACTTTGCTTCTGGGCAACACCGCTCGTGACGATCTGGGACATGTTGTATCTTTCATTTCCCAGGGCAGTAAATAACAGGGGAGCCGTCTCACCTGCCGCCCTGGCGATGGCAAGCAGAAACCCGGTGACGATGCCATTCAAAGCTGCAGGAAAGACAACTCTGATGGATGTCTTCCATTCCGGTGCTCCGAGACCAAGGGATGCCTCACGCAGCGAATTCGGCACCAGCTTCAGCATTTCCTCCGTGGTACGGATGATCGTTGGCAGCATCAGGATTGCCATGGCGATCGCTCCGGCCAACCCTGAGTAATGTCCCATGGGCTTGACGACCACAGCATAAGCAAAGAGACCGATCACAACCGAGGGGATGCCTGCCAGGACGTCCGTGCTGAAGCGTAAAGCAACCCCCAGCGGTCTGTTTGGATGATTGGCGGCATAAAAAGCTGCCAGCACAGCCGGCGGGATCGCGATCGCCGCGGCCAGGCCGGAGATGATCAGTGTGCCTTGAATGGCATTGAGCACCCCGCCTCCATCCATGCCCAAAGGACGGGGCAGGTTGATGAAGAAATCCAGGCTGATGTATGACGCGCCTTTGTAAATCACGTAGCCAATGATCCAGAACAGGGGAATGAGCGCCAGGATCGTCAGAAAAGCTGTAAGAGCCAGCATGATGCCATTGACTGCTTTTCGGCGCGCTGTAATTAGCCCCTGATTCTTCTCAATTAACTGCTGAAAGCGGGAGGAGGGCGAAGTGATGGCTGTCATGCGCGGACCTCCTGCAGTGAGCGCCGCGCCACGCTCCAGACCAGGAAGCGGGCCAGCATGTTCAGGAACAGGGTGATGATAAAGAGGATCAAGCCGATCTCGATCAATGCCTGGGTATGCAGCGGTGTGACAGCTTCGGCGAACTCATTCGCAATGATGCTCGCCATCGTATACCCGGGCCGCAACAGCGACGCGCTGCTCTCGATGGAGTTGCCGATCACCATGGTGACCGCCATCGTTTCACCGAGTGCGCGCCCAAGACCGAGGATGACGGCGCCGAGGATCCCGGAGAGCCCATATGGCAAAATTACTTTCCAGATGGTCTCCCAGCGGGTGGATCCCAAGGCCATGGATGCCTCCCGCTGGCTGTTGGGGATGGCAAGCAGGACGTCTCGTGTGACCGTCGTGATTGTGGGGATGATCATGATCGTCAGGATGAAGACTGCTGCGAGGCGTGAGGCTCCGCTAACAGGCACGGGTCCGGCAAACAGGGCGCCTAGGCCCGACACAGAACCGAGGGTCTTGAACAGGAACTGACCGACCGGTGCCACCACCGTGGGCAGGAAGATGAAG
>JBLNAU010000233.1:0-12121 GCA_050259515.1 Syntrophothermus sp. | reverse complement strand
GGCGATCATTCGTCTGCACCTCCTGCAGGACCGCAATGGAAGTGCGCTCCTGGAACTGGACAAGGCGAAATCCCTGGCAGAGACGGACGAACAAAAGGCCCAGCTCTATTACTGGGGAGCGACCGTTTACGAAAAAAGGAATGATCCTGAAAAAGCTGCTGAATACTGGCAGATGCTCCTCGATCTGCCAGAAGACGCGATGACGACCGAAATGCGTGCTGAAGCGAAGCAGCACCTCGCCAGCTTGAAGGTTGCCACAGCCACGCGCAAGTCCCCCACCCGCACACCGACGCGCACACCCACTCCAACTCGCACCCCTGCCCCAACAGTCTCCCGGACTCCCACCCGTACTCCAACCCCGTAAAAGAAGTATCAGAGAATCATAATAAAGGTCCAAGTGCGGCCTGTTTGCGGTTAAACTTATCCCATGCTCAACCCACAGATCACCCGTCGCGAATTCATCAAGCTCGTCAGTGCAGGCACATTAGCCTATGCGTTGAAAGACCTGCGCGTTCCCAGTGTCCTGGCGGCCAGCCAGCCGAGCCAGGGACGCATTACCTGGAGCGGCATCCCGCTTTATGATGCTCCAAGATTTAACGCCAGCCAGATCCATAACTTCCGCGCCGATGAGATCCTGGAGATTTCCTCGATCGATGAAAACGGCGAGCCGGGGAATCCATACAACAGCGTCTGGTATGAGATCGCCGGGCAGGGCTATACCTACTCCGGCTGGATCCAGCCCGTGGAAACAAATTACCAGAAGCCGAAATTTGAGATTCCCGAAACCGGTCAACTGGGCGAGATCACCGTTCCATACACCATTACCCGCAAGGATCCCTATGTCTATGCCGACAACGCCCACCGGGTCTATTACGGCACCACTCACTGGGTCACCAAAGTTATCGTCACCCGGGATGAAAAAAGCATCTGGTACCAGATTTACGACGAGTATCTTAAGAAGCATTTTTATGTCGCCGCACACGATATGCGGCTCATCCCCAACGATGAGCTGACCCTGCTTTCGCCGGAGGTTCCCCAGGAGGAAAAGAAGATCGTCGTGGATCTCTCCACACAGCTGGTGACCGCCTTCGAGGGTGAAAAGCTGGTCTTCTCCGAACGCTGCTCGAGTGGGGTCAAAGGGACCGATACACCGAAGGGCAATTTCCTGACCTATCACAAGGGACCGTCCGTTCACATGACCAACGAAGGCGACGCACTGGAGGAGGAGACTGTCTATAGTCTTCCAGGCGTACCCTGGTGTTCCTTCTTCACGGGGGCGGGCAATGCATTTCACGGAACCTACTGGCATAACGATTACGGGCGCCCGCGCAGTCATGGCTGTGTAAATCTACCGACCCCGGCAGCCAGGTTCATATTTCGCTGGACACAACCGGTTGTCCCGCCCGATGAGAATTACCTCCAGCAGCCGGGCGTCGGGACCAGCGTTCAGATCTCCTAGAGAAAAGAAGTCCGTCATGTCACCCCAACCTCTTTTTGCCGGCCTTGTCGTGGATGAAAATGGGACGCCTGCAGAGACAGCTTTTGTGGGAGGCGAACCCTGCTATGTTGTGGACGATCTGGGGTTTCGCCGCCACATCCCGTCCGAGCAGGTGGACCGCGTGGTCCTCTCTGAGATCGCAGGCATGATGAAGGGCAGCGAGGAATATATTTCCGAGCAGACCGCCAAGATGCTGGGCCAGGAGGATATATTCACCAAGGCCATGCTCGAGCGCCAGCTTAAGGATATCGACAAGCAGTTCGATCTCCTGATCCAAACCGGGATGCCGGAGGACACGCGCATCTATCTGGGCATGATGGGATTTAAAGTCGTCATCAATGTCCATGGAGAAGTGGTGCGCGTGGAACAGCCAGCCGCTCCTGACAATGAAGGTGAGGAATAATCCCCATTGACCTGGGGATTATTTTTCGTCATAATAATATCGGATCTCGATAACGAAAAACGATATTATGAAACTTCCCCACGATCTCTTTCTCGGTTTTGTGAAGATCCATATTCTTCATCACGCCGGGCGCGAGCCGGTCTATGGCCTGTGGCTGATCGAGGAGCTTGGACGGCATGGCTACCGCTTGAGCCCGGGCACCCTCTACCCCATCCTGCACGCGCTGGAACAGGAAGGCCTGCTGGCATGCGAAGTGAAAGTGGTCGAAGGGAAGGCGCGTAAGTACTATCGCCTGACCGGCACAGGACGCACGGCACTCAGAGCAGGAAAAAAGAAGGCTCGTGAGTTAATGGAAGAAATAGAATAGGAGTTTGCATGCAAAGAAAAGACCTCGGCCGGTTGCCGCGCAACGTCTGGGTGGTATCCGCCACATCCCTGTTGAATGACATCTCTTCAGAGATGGTCCTCAACCTGATCCCATTTTTCCTGGCCAATGTCCTGGGCGTCCGCACCGGGGTGATCGGGCTGATCGAGGGCATCGCCGAGACAACGGCCAGCCTTTTAAAGGTTGTCTTTGGCGCGCTCTCCGACAGGCTGGGCAAGCGCAAGCTGCTGACGGTGATCGGGTATGCGCTCTCCGCGTTCACCAAACCCTTTCTATATTTTGCCACGACCTGGGAAGGAGTGCTGGGCGTCCGCGTGGCCGACCGGATCGGGAAGGGCATCCGCACGGCTCCCCGGGATGCCCTGATCGCCGACTCCGTCCAGCCGGACCAGCGCGGCATCTCCTTCGGGCTGCATCGCGCGGCCGATACCCTGGGCGCCTTCATCGGGCTGGGGATCGCCGCCCTGATCATCTGGCTGACGCAGTCGCAGGCCCTGCTCCTCTCCCCGGCGACGTTCCGGACAGTCGTCCTGTACAGCATTGTGCCCGGTGTGCTGGCAGTCATCGTCCTGGCGGTAGGAGCTGTGGAGGTCACGGGCATCGGCAAAGGGTCCGGTGTGAAGCGCCTGTCCTTCCGCGAAACGGATGTGCGCTTCCGCTATTTTCTGCTGGTGGTTGTCCTTTTCACCCTGGGGAACTCATCGGATGCATTCGTCCTGCTGCGCGGCCAGGAGCGCGGACTGAACATGCTCCAGGTCATGGGCATGGCGCTGACCTTCAACGCGGTGTACACCATCTTTGCCGGCCCATTTGGGGCGTTATCAGATCGTATCGGGAGGCGCAAACTGATCATCGGCGGCTGGATCGCCTATGGGCTGGTTTATCTGGGGCTGGCCTTTGCTCGGGCTGGCTGGCAGGTCTGGGTCATGTACACGCTCTACGGGCTGTATTATGCTGCCACAGAGGGAGCAGCCCGGGCCCTGGTGGCAGATCTTGTTCCCGAATCCACGCGCGGCACTGCCTATGGTCTTTTCAATGCTGCAGTCGGGATCGCTGCCCTGCCTGCCTCGGTGATTGCCGGCGTGTTATGGCAAGGGGTTGGCGCATGGCCAGGGTTTGGGCCGAGCGCGCCCTTTGTCTTCGGCGCGGCCATGGCCCTGCTGGCGGGTGTGTTATTTATAAGGCTCGTAAGGTAATTTTGCAGGTTACCTGGTGATCCCCCGCCGGTTGTGAAAGTCATTTCTGCAGATCGAATAAATAAAGATAAACAGACGTTCCCGGCACCCGAAACTCCCGTTTCTTTTTGCCCATCTGCTGCAGATCGTTCAGGATGAAATCCTTCTCGTTGAATCCTCCCTTCTCATACACATGGGTCATCAGGACCCAGACCCTGGATTTCCCATTGAGTGTTTCAAGCTGACGGAGGATGCTGGCAGGGTCGCGATAATCGTCCCGTTCCGTGGAGATGTAGCGGGTGCCGGCCAGTCCGTACAGGGGGGCATAATATTCGAATGCAGGGACAGCTCCATTGTTGACATAGAGTGCATCCCCCGGACGCCAGGCTTCCTGTAGAAACTGCATGCTCGGGCGGATATGCTCATAATACTTGGGCCGAATAAAAAACTCCGCGGAAGTCCTGAGAGGGCCAAAGATCAGGAAGCCTGCCAGAACAAGAGCCACCGCCCTGCCTGCCCAGCGCGGGTGCCGGAGCCTGTGTTCGACGAACTCCACAGCCTTTCCGATCAGAAGAAGACCGATCGGGATCAGGAACAGAATCATGCGCTCGAATACCGGATAGAGCTTTAAAGCAGAAGCGCTTAAGGTGACCAGTAAAACGAAGCCGAGCACCATCGCATAGTTGCGCCGGGTCAGCCACAGGATGACCCATCCCGCCAGCATGAGCCCGAATACCAGGTAGACTGCATACGGGATACCAAACTGCAGACCGATATTTTCGTTCAGACTCCGGCCGAACCAACCTGCATCGCTCCACGGCGGCATCGGGAAGAAGGCACCCTGCCAGTATTCCTGGATAAAAGTATTTTTCTTCAGGTCGCTGAGCACCAGGGAATACAACAGACCGGTCGCCAGCAGCCAGAATACTCCCATCCCAAGGACAGCTCCCAAATTCCTGAGGTCGCGTTTCTGAATGCAAAGAATGGCGAGGGTCAGCCCGATCCCCGCCAGGACAAACACCGCCGGGTGGGAAAACCACAGCGCCAGAAAGCCGATCAGGGTAAACCACAGCAGATCCCGTTTCCGCCAGTCTGACTGTGAATCCAGCAGCGGTGCGGCAAAAAGCAGCAGGGTGATCGTCACCGTGACATCCAGGATATATTGCTTGACCTCGGAGGAATAATAGATGAGCCTTGGATTGAACACAAAGAGGGCCAGAGCGGCGATCAGACCTGCCCGGGCAGTGATCCGTTTCAGCAGCAGATGGAACAACCAGATGGAAAGAATCCCCAACAGAAGAGGAAAGAGCCGCAGGGCAAATTCATTTCTCCCCAGCAGCAGGTTGAATGTCTTTTCGACCAGTAGAAAACCAACCGGGGCACCCTGATCGTAGTCGAGAGGTCGGAGCATACCGGCGAAGTCCCGGTTGACGATGTTCAGTGCCAGCATGGCTTCGTCCGTCCACAGCGAGCGGCCGGTCAGATACTGGCGAAGACGGAGGATGATCCCCATGAAAAAGAGGAACGCAACGGCGGCTTTCTCCCAGGAGACGGACTCTCTAGCTCTGGCGATCATGACTCCGCCGTTACAGGAAGTGCGTTTTCAGGTTGCGGTACTTTCCTGAATACAAAGAATCGGTCTTTCAGGTTAAGGGCCGGACGCTCCAGCAAAAAGAAGCTCAACGATGCGATCAGGATGGTCGCCACCAGCGAAACGACTGCCGTCAGTGGCTTCAAAAGAGGAGGCGAAACTCCATAATCCACCATGCGGCCGGCGAACCAGACGATGGGAAAATGATAGACATAGAGTCCGTAGGAGATCCTTCCCAGGTATCCCAGGGGACGAACCTCCAGAAAACGGATCAGCCATCCTTCGCGCGCCACCCCGTAGATCAGAACGGTAAACAGATAGTCCACAAGCGAATATCCCCAGATGAACTGGTAGGCGTTGGGCAGCAGGAGCGGATATCCGAACGCGGAGACCGGACCAGTTGCGCCTGTTGCCAGATACTGGGCCGCAAACCCTGTCAGCGGAACGAGCAGCAGGAGAATCCAGAACTGCTGCCTGGCTTTCGGGATCCCGAAGCGGCTGATGTAGGCCCCCATGGCGAACGCGTCCATGTGGCTGAACGGCAGTGGGTAGATGGCCTGCGCCGGGTTCTCCACCAGAAAGCGGAAGACTCCCGAGGCATGGATGAAATAGAAGGTCAGGCGGAAAACAGGTCCCAGGATGATGAAGGCCAGGAACAGCTTCTTTAACGATCGATCCGGTACTCGCAGGATTAAGAACGGCCAGAGGATATAGAACTGCTCTTCCACCGACAGGGACCAGAAATGATCGAGGAAGTTGGAAAACTTGAAGGCCGCAGTCGCAAAGAAGAAATCGTAGACATAAAGCGCCGCATAGCGAATCTGGTCCAGGGGGATCTGCATATACCTGGGCCGGTAGGGCACCGAGACCAGCCACGAGCACAGAATAACGACCACAAGCAGATAAAAATAATAAAGGGGAAAGATCCGCAGGAAGCGCCTGCCGTAGAATTTGAAAAAATACTCCTTCGAGGCGAGCGCCTTTTTCATATCCAGCAGGATGCCGGTGATCAGAAATCCGGAGAGCACATAGAACAGGGAGACCCCCACCCAGCCGACTTCCAGGTAACCGGTATGCAGGGCAAAAACGAGCAGAAATGCAATGGCACGCAAACCGTCCAGGCCGGGAATCATGGAGAACATTGAAACCCAACTCAGATGGATTGTCAAGAAAGATTTTGTGCATCCCCGGCATGACAGGCAGTTGCAATGCAGCCAGGATGAATCACCGTTGTCCGATTCTTTTATCAGGCGTAAAATACGAAGGCTTACTACAGCAAGGATTAATGATGTTCAATCAGGATGAGAGCGATCCCGGATCTATAGAGAGTGAACCGCCAGGTACCTGGCGTGCGGCGCGCATCGCAATACACTATTCGTGACATCGCGCGGGAGGTGGGCGCCCCCTGCGTGGTGATCTGACGCACAGGAGGCACTCATGCTCACGATCTACAAAACGACCGAGCAGGGACTGGAAGAAATTGAATCCATGTCCAACGGCGCCTGGATCAAAGTGATCGATCCAACACCGGATGAAATCGAAAAGCTTGTGAACTGGGGGATCGATGTTGATTATATTAATTATTCCCTTGATTTTGATGAAATGCCCCGCATGGAACGCGATGAAGATTACACCTTCATCCTGATCCGCATTCCGCACAGCCAGCCGGAACATGACATTCCCTATGTCACCATTCCTCTCGGCATCATGATCAAAAGCAACTTTATCGTTACCATCTGCCGTTACGACAAGGACATGTTCAAGGTGCTGTCGAACGGAAAATACCGCATGCTGAAGACGGCCAAGCGATATCGTTTCGCGCTGTACATCTTCCTTGAGACGGCCACGCGCTATCTCACCCACCTGCGGGAGATCAACCGTGCCACCGAGGCGATCGAGGACCAGCTGCAGAAATCCACCCGCAACCGCGAGGTACTGGAGCTGCTTCGATACCAGAAGAGCCTGACCTTCTTTGCCACCGCGCTGCGCTCCAATGAAGTGATGATGGAGAGAGTCCAGCGCACCCAGATCTTTAGCTACTACGAGGAGGATCAGGATCTGCTGGAGGATGTGCTCACCGAAAACCAGCAGGCCATCCAGATGACCAGCATCAACACCGAGATCCTTTCGAGCATGATGGACGCCTTTGCATCGATCATCTCCAACAACCTGAACGGCGTCATGAAGGTGCTGGCCGCGCTGACGATCATCCTTAACCTGCCGACCATCGTGGCTGCCTTCTACGGGATGAACGTCAACCTGCCTGGCGACGAGCTGGAGCACGCCTTCCTGATGGTGGTCGGCCTGGCGGTGGCCCTGACTGCCATTGCCACCTATATTTTCTACAAACGGGACTGGTTCTAAGCGGGGATACATCCGGCCGGTATTCGTCATAAAAGTCAGTGACAAAATGCGGGGTTATCCCTGTTCCTTTGGGAGTAGAATCCATAGCGGAGATATTCAGCCATGGCCAAAAGAATCGAATACATCGATATCGCCCGCGGGATCGGCATTCTGCTGGTGGTGATGGGACACAACGACTTTGCACTGGTTTCCCCACTTCTCTACAAACTCATCTACTCGTTCCACATGCCCCTGTTCTTTTTCCTTTCGGGGTATTTCCTCAATCCCAACGCTGAATTCTGGTCGTTCCTCAGGAAGCGTTTCAACTCGCTCCTGAAACCCTATTTTTTCACCATTTTCATGATCTATTTCATGTCCATCTCGTTTGGGAGGATCAGCTTTGAGACGGTGATCGGCCGCACGATCAAGGCGCTGTACGGGGCCGGGCATTATCTCGACTGGGTGCAGTTGTGGTTCCTTCCTCATTTATTTGTGGTGAGCCTGTATGCCTATTTTTTCTACAAGACCGCCGGGCGGATCAACAACCGCTGGGTGCGCTGGCTGATCCTGCTGGTGACGCTGTTCATCGCCAGCCTTTATCTGCAGACCTTCTATCCCTTCAAGATCTCCGTGCTCGGCAAGGGGTATGAGCTGTTCGGCCTGCCCTTCAGCCTGGACCTTGTGCTGCTGAGCGGTTTCTTCTTTATCCTCGGCAGTGAAACGCGCATGCTCCGGCTCGACGATGTTTTCAGCAAACTCTTCCTTCTGTTGATCACCGGCGCGGCAATGATCCTGCTGAACCTGTTCTTCCCCGCCCGCATCGACTTCAATACCCGCCTGTTCGAATCCTTCCTCGTCAACACAGTGGAGGCGGTGGTGGGGATCGTCTTCATCCTGGCCCTCTCCAGGCAGCTCGAGCTGCACACGGACAGGCTTGCCTCGCTATTCAAATATTTCGGGAAAATCTCGCTGGTCATCCTGATCCTGCATGTCCCGATCCAGGATTACTGGGGCCAGAAGTTCCTGGCCGTAACCGGGAACCAACCCCTGTCCATCTGGCTGGCCTTCCTGATGGGCGTGGCAGGCTCCGTATTGCTTTACGAGCTGTTCGTCCGGTTCAACCCGGTCGCCTCGTTCTGGCTTGGCCGGGAGGCAGATCCCCCGCGAAAAGAGGAAACGCCTGTCCCCGAGCCCGTGGTTGAAGTCCAGGAAAATGAACGGGTTTCCGTGAACCAGTAATATCCTTGTTCGATCCAATCCACCTCTTTTTAAATAAAAAAAGCGCACAGAGGGTTGTCCACTATGCGCCCTTATAGGCTTCTATATCAGTTGGCAAACACTGGCCACTTCGTGTCAAAGCCCGGAAGAGTTTTATTCCCGTACCAGCCCGTCTGGTCCCAAAAATCCTGGTTCCAAATATTATTCCCGAAAGGCGCACATTCCGCCTGGGCAAAACTATTGGGAAGAGTGTCGGCGATCGGGCAGTACAGTTCCTTGGTCTCATGGCTCACCGGCACGGCGATCTCCCCGCTGAGCGAGTTTTGCAAGCCCGGGGTTGGGAAGCAGTTCTGGTTCCAGTCGTCTGCGCCGCCATTGTCGGGAAGGCGGCAGAAGGATTGGTCCGGGTAGCCAACCACACTATAGTTGTAGGCATCGGCCAACTGGCCATTAGGCTTCAGCAGGCGCACCGCATCCCCGCCATCGCTGAGCAGGAGTCCCGTCTCGCTTCCGTAAAAGACGATCCTCTCTCCCGGCTTGATCGTGACTGCTGGCAGGCGATAGGGAGAGGAGCCGATATTCACTTCATCATCGATACTGTAACCGGTCAGGTTTACATTGACCGTGCCGTGGTTCAACAACTCGATATATTCATCGCCCGTGTTGACCACGCCGTCATGGTTCCAGTCATGTCCTGGGCGCGGGACAAACTCGTTGATGGCCACTAGCGGAGGCGGGGGAATGGGGGTGGCCGGGCGGGTGGCCGTCGGAGTGGTAAAGGTACTGACAACCTGGTGTGATACGGCCGCACTTGTGCTTTTGAGGTATGAGTTGCTTCCCAGATAGGTAGCAACCAGCGATTTTGTGCCCAGGGTTGAAAAGTAAACTGTGCAGCTTCCCTTGCCCTGGGATGCAGTTGTCAGGGTGATCGAACAATTTGTGTTTGCTCCAGTAATATTCACAGTACCGGTAGGATAAATACCAAAGAGGGGGAGAACACTAACGCTAACAGTCACACCTCTATTAATGAGAGAAGGATTGGGTGTATGTGCAGTAATAGTAATCGTCGTTTGATAAGGGATTGGTTGATCAACTCCACAAAGGCTCAAATGCGAGGTATAGTTTTGAGGAGCACTGGGAATGATTTTGTTAAAATCGTTGGAATTATTGTTGGTATCCTGGCAGCTATCCGAGTCCCCGCCCAGTTTACGCTCATAACTTTGATCCACATTCGTAGTTAAAGAAGACAGAGGGGTGCCTTCCTTATAAGCTGTACCGGTACTCATCCCCACCTGATCCACGATCGTGGTGCCATCCGCCTTCAGGAGAGCGATGCCACTGGTATCCGCAATTCCTGTGCCATAAGTGAGATCGGGGGTGATACTCTTGCTGTAACCACCGCTGGAATTGTTATTGGCAATTAAATAGTATTGGCCTGAGCGAAGAAGGGTGGCAGCCGGGATGGTCGCCTTTGTCTCTTTATTTCCACTATCGTTTGAAGAATTTATTTTCCAGCCGCTAATATCAACCGGTGCGGAGGTTGGGTTATAAAGCTCAATGAATTCATCGTTCGCCCCCTCCGCTCCTCTTGTACGAAATTCGCTGATCACCACGCTTGACGCAGAGCCAGGAGGAGAAGTATTTGTCCCTGTTGGGGTGCCAGTTGTCGTCCCTGTTGGGGTTCCCGTTGGTGTGCTGGTTGCTGTTGCAGTGCTGGTTGCCGTTGCAGTACTGGTGGGTGTGTCGGTTGCCGTCGCTGTACTCGTTGGTGTAGGAGTATCTGTGCTGGTAGCGGGGCTCGTGGGAGTAAAAGTCTGCAGACCCGCACAATAAACAGGCGCACTATCTATATTCTGGGGATCACTTGGAGAAATGGGAGCGGGCCCAAAGTCATTTAGATTATTGCCTGTATCGGTACAACTGCCCCCGGCTCCTCCCGGCTTTCTCTCGTAACTACTATTCGTATTTGTATTAAGAGGAGGCAGGAAGGTTCCCTCCTTATATGCGGAGTTATTACTCATTCCTACCTGGTCCAGGATCGTTCCCCCATTTGGCAGCATTAAAGCAATGCCACCATTATCCGCAATTGCAGTTCCATAAGTCTGATTGGCAGGGACACTTGCATTGCTGTATCCATTAGTGGCAATCAAGTAATGTTGTCCCGGCTGGAGGATTGTGCCGTTTGCTATTGTCAGGCGCCGGCTTGTGGTCGGGTTTGCACTACCATTCGAACCCCATACTTCTAATCCCGAAATATCCACTATTCCTGCAGTCACGTTGTACAGCTCTATAAACTCATCGGATGCTCCGGCGGGTCCGCTTGTTCTAAATTCACTTATGACGATCTCCCCCGGTGCGGGGGCAGAGTGCGGCGCTGCCTTTACCGGTAGAACCGGAAAAGCAAAATTCCCGCATAATGCGGCAATGAGCAAGGAGAATAACAGCGTGCGCGAAATTGTTTTTGAGGTTTCCATACAAACCAAGCAGAATGAATTATAAACCTCCCGTCAGGTGCGAGGAGTTGCAATCTCCTAACGAACCTCGATCACCAGCTTGATGGCGGTCCTGACCTTGCCTTCGATGTTTACATCTGCAAACTCCGGGACACAGACCACCTGGATGCCATCCTCCTTGAGGTAATGGGTCGCCAGTACCAGGGCCTTCATTGCCTGGTTGACAGCCCCGGCTCCGATCGCCTGGACCTCCGCATGTTTATGATCACGTATCACGCCCGCGATGGCACCTGCAACTGCAGAAGTGCGCGAATTAGCAGACACCTTTATTATGTCCATTGGGTCCTCCCATGAATGTTTTCCCCTTAATGAAGTTCTTTTTCTTCATTGTACAAGATACCCGTATTGAATTCAAGGTTATTTATTGATCAATATAAGGAATCGTAATAGTAGTAGGGGATGTGGATAGTGTGGATATCTTGCTGACGCCCGTACATCTGGATGATGAAACCCGACTCCCTCCCGGATGTAGGGCCTGACTCCGTGATCGGCGGCTGGTCTGCCTGTGGAGAGAACCGGCGTAACTCATCCACAGGGTTATCCCCAGGAAAGGGCGTATTTTCGGGTAATCCATATTTTGGATGGCTCGGGAACACCCAGCCATATATGGGGGTGCCTCTTTTGGAGCGTTGGCTCCAAGTAAACAACTTCTCCACACCGAAAGGCACTTATCCACAGATAATCGCGACTTATCCACATAAATGCTGTCTGGACACCTGGTTTTGGCTAAAATTTTCCCCTAAATATGGTCCTCTTATAAGGAAATATCATTCGATAGTGAATACTTCCAAAAAGATTAATCCACAAAAAGCGGTTCTGGGTCCCCCAGCACCGGTACGGGATTACTGACAAAAACATCAATAAAGGCGCCAATCGTTGCGATCTGTTCACGGAAGTTCCAGATCATCAGCGACAGCCTGCGGTAGCGATTGTTGTTGGCCTCCACTCCGTACGAATCCACACCCAGAGAATTGCAAAGAAATAAAGCACGCGGC
>JBLNAU010000232.1:0-2975 GCA_050259515.1 Syntrophothermus sp. | reverse complement strand
GGGAGTGCTGACAACGATCATCTCCTTCCTGTATCGTTATCTCTTTGTGCTGACGGATGAAGTCGTGAGAATGATGCGGGCGAGACAGTCGCGTTCTGCAGCCGCGGCCGGCCTCCGGTCCGGGGGGAGTGTGACGTGGAGGGCGCGTACGGCCGGAAACATGGCAGGCCAGCTCTTTTTGCGGAGCTATGAGCGCAGTGACCGGATCTACAATGCCATGCTCTCGCGCGGCTATCGCGGCGAGCTCATGACCATCCACCCGCACCGGTTCGTCAGAAGTGACGTGCTGGTCGGTATATTTTCCATTCTTGCACTTATCTTCATGCAAATCGTAGGACGGCTTTAATGACCGAGACCCTGATTGAAAGCAGTGTTGTAAAAGTAAAGGACCTGTATTTTTCCTACCCCGATGGCCATGTGGCTTTGCGCGGCGTTTCCCTGGCTTTATGCCCGGGCGACAAAGTGGCCCTTGTGGGACCCAATGGCGCCGGAAAGTCGACCCTGATGCTGCACCTGAACGGGATCCTGAACGGGCGCGGCGATATCGAAGTGGGAGGCGTGCACCTCGACCGGGAGAACCTGCCGGCCATCCGCGCCATGGTAGGGCTCGTCTTCCAAAACCCGGATGATCAGCTCTTCTCGCCGACAGTGTTCGAGGATGTGGCTTTTGGTCCGCTCCACATGGGCCTGCCTGAAGCGGAAGTCCTTCATCGGGTGGACCAGGCACTCGAAGCGGTGCGCATGTCGGCGTATCGCGATCGCTTATCCCATCACCTCAGCGTGGGGGAGAAGAAGCGAATCGCCATTGCCACCGTCCTCTCGATGGATCCGAAGATCCTGATCCTGGATGAGCCATCCGCAGGCCTGGACCCACGGGCGCGCCGAACGCTGATCAACCTGCTGCGTGAGCTCCCAATCACCATGCTGGTCTCCACACATGACATGGCGATGGTCAGGGAACTATTTCCACGGACGGTCGTCATGGACGACGGTCGCATTGTGGCCGATGGAAATACCAGGGAGATCCTGGAGAATGAAAAACTATTGAACGAGCATGGGCTGGAGATGCCATGATCAAAGTCCGCCTCAACAAGGCGGACTTTTGATTTTAGAAAGGTTCGGGGAAGATGGGGAAACCTGCGATTCCGCCCAGTGGGGATCCGCTATTCCTTGCGGGTATAACCTCTATGCCCCCATTGGGGCATGGCGCTGGTCAAACCTGAATATGTATGATATCAAACTTCATAAAATTGTAGTGCTCCAATTACATCTCGCCTTATGATATGGCGGATAGAAAACACTATTCCCCAGGAGTAGAAGAAGCAGGGCCATGCTCGACTTCGTTGTAAGATGAATTAGAACCAATTATGGTCTTAAATCATGCAAAATGTCCTAAATATGTAACCTAACATTTCTTTCTGCGTCTAATTCAAAATGGTGCGCATAAAAACGGCTATATAGCTTGTATCATAGCGACGTTCCTTACTGCTGAAGGCGGCAGCGCGGGAAATCTTCACAGACCCTTTGATTGCGGTAACTTGTCGCTTTTTACTCCACTGTTAATTTTTATAAATAGAGATTACGGAAGGTTAACTCAATATGCTGACCTTAATGGATGGAAAGTATCTTAAGCGAATTTCATTTGGATTATTGATCGCTACAATTCTACTTACAAGCATTTTGGGTTTTAGCCCGGCCAGAGCAGCGACCAACAATGTGGGCTATAAAGACTTTTCGATGAGTGGGACCACTGCTCCCACCGGAGAAAAACCCCAGAGCAAACTGTGGTTCAATGACGGCATCTGGTGGGGCGTACTATACAACAAGGCGTCCAGACACTTCGAAATTTATCGCTTCAACTGGGCAACGGATACCTGGACCACCACCGGCGTGATGGTCGATGCCCGTTCCACCTCCACCGCAGACGCCTTATGGACCGGCTCCAGGCTCTATACCGTGTGTAATGTCCCGCCAGGAGCCAGTGGGGATACCAATATCTATGTCATGCGGTTTAGTTACAACTCCGCCATGAAGGCGTATAGCGTCGACAGCGGTTTTCCGGTCTCGGTCTACAATCGTGGCGTGGAAACGGTTGTGATGGATCGGGATACGACCGGCCAGTTATGGGTTACTTTTACAAGCTCCAATGGCTCGGGTGGGCGGAATGCCTACGTGACACACTCCGCCAGTGATACGACCTGGATTACACCCTACATTATTCCGGTCTCTGGAGCAAATACTTTAGAAAGGGATGATATCTCCACCCTTATTGCCTATAGTGGGAAGATCGGTGTGATGTGGAGCAACCAGAACGACTCAACCATTTACTTTGCTTACCATCCGGATGGTACGGCAGACAACAATTGGATCCTGAATGTGGCAGTGCAGAGTCCTAAATATGCCGACGACCACCTCAATATTAAGTCGTTGCAGGCAGACCCGGCGGGTCAGCTTTTTGCAGTGGTGAAGACATCCTTGAATGATGTCAACTCATCAACTTCCACAAAGCCGTTGGTGCTCCTGTTGCAACTGGCCAACCAGGGGAGCTGGAGCCGTCGTACGGTCTGGCGGATCGTGGACAAAGCCACCCGACCCATCGTGTTGCTGGATCAGCAGAACCGTAATATCTATGTCTTTGCCACTGTGGATTATGGCTCCCAGACGAGCGGTGCGATCTATTACAAATCGGTCAGTTTGGATGATCCAGGGATGCAGTTTGTCGATGGACGGGGTACACCCTTCATTGCATCTTCTACAGATACCCATATCAACAATGCTTCCTCTACCAAACAGGCTTTGAACAACACGACCAACCTGCTGGTGATCGCCGGGGATGACAGCAGCCATTATTATTTTCATAATAAGATCGTACTTGGTCCAGGCAGCCCGGCACCCGAATCGATCTTTGCCGATGTGACGAGTGGTCCCTACAAACCCTATATTGAGGCAATTTATTCCCAAGGTGTCACGGCCGG
>JBLNAU010000231.1:0-2626 GCA_050259515.1 Syntrophothermus sp. | reverse complement strand
TACCGCCTGGATCAAGTGGTACAACCAAATAGCTGATTTGAACCTGCAGGTTCCTACGGCGTATTGCTGTCAATATCTCGCTATTCTCGCAAGGAATTTGAGGTTCTCCTGCCTTAGGATCGCCCGGCGGCAGCACAGGAGTATGCAATCCTGGAAAGCCGCCCAACACAGCCGCACTTTGCGAGATATACGACGTGCACCCCGGCGGCAGTGTACTTGATTTGCTCACCTGCACTGGCTGGCGGTGGAGTGGAGTGTTGCGTGCGCGTTTTTGGGGCTGTTTCAGAGCTTTGGCGGTTTTCCGCTTCCCATCCTTGTTCTGCCAGCCCTACCCCGAAGAGGCGTAACCCGCCGGTGCAGGCCGTTGGCCGGTTATTAATCCATTGAGTGCAGGACGCGGTAAACTTGAGCTCGGTAGACTTCCCACGATGAGAAGCTCAAGAAACCTCCTCCTGGACCCCAAACAATCCATAAAAGGCTTTCGCACGGTACGAACAGCCATGCTTATCCTATTCGCCGCCATTCTTATCTATCTGGCATTCTTTGTTAGCTCTCCGTGTTTGTCTCTCTGGACGGGCAAATTTCAATCCGTAGTAGAGAAAACTGCGGTTGCAAGACTACCCGACTCGGAACCTGGTCTGTATTATCAATATCGTCCGACAATATCTTTTGGCTTTGGTCAATATATCCAGCAAGACAGTGATTTCTTTACGACCGGACATTACACATGTAGATTCGGGAAAGTCATTGCACGTTCCTCCTCGGGCAAATCCATCTCCGTGGATTATGATCCCTCCTCAGGCAGGTTGTTCTGGGATGGTATGCAGTATCAACAAAATCTGGCACACCCCTGATCTCTTCCGGGATTGAAACTGGCGCACAGACTGACTTGTAGGACTCATACGTTCGAGCGAGATGACAGTAGCATAGCGCGCTGTTAGTTGTGGATCCTGTGTCCACCATTCGTGAAAGCCGCCCAACACAGCCCCCTGCGGGCACCCGATCCCCGGCAGCTTATGCGGGGGCCATGTTGGTGGGAGTCTGCGCGTTTTTAGGGCTGTTTCTGAGCTTTGGCACGCCGCTATGGGGCAGTCCGTTGGGAGAAAGTTGATGGGAGAAGAGCCAATCGCAGATGCGATCCGGAAACTGGTCGATGAGGGCAGTCTGGCCGGTGCAGCAACCCTGGTCTGGCAGGATGGCAGGGTCATACAAGCTGCGGGGGTGGGTTGGAGGGATATCGCATCCGGGCTGCCCATGGAAAGGGATACTTTGTTCCGCATCGCATCCATGACCAAGCCCATTACATCCACGGCAGCGCTTATGTTATTCGACGAAGGCCGGTTCGCGTTGAACGATCCGATTACACGCTGGGCGCCGGAGTTTTCGCAGATGCGTGTCCTGCGCTCGTCGACAGGCGCCCTCGATCAGACGGATCCGGCAGAGCGACCCATTACCTTTGAAGATCTGCTGACTCACCGTTCAGGCCTGACGTATGGGGACTGGCATCCTGGTCCCATTATGCAGGCGTATAAAGAGGCATTGGGCAGAGATATCGACAGTGAATTGCTCCCCGATGACTGGATTGCCAGGCTCGCCGCACTGCCTTTGATCGATCAGCCCGGAGCGGCGTTTCACTACGGTCACTCCACCGATCTCCTGGGCCTGCTCCTTGCACGGATGGAAGATGCACCCCTGGCCGATGTGCTCAAACGCCGGATCTTCGACCCACTTGGGATGAATGACACCGGCTTTACTGTTCCAGTGGAGAAGCAGCCGCGGCGGGCCGGGGCGTACGGCTTTGACGAGGCGGGCCGCCTGTGTGTGCGTCTCACGGGCCCAGGTGACTCGTTCCTGCCCGAACGGCCCGAAGGAATGGCTTATGTCTCTGGCGGGCAGGGGCTCTGGTCCACGGTGGACGATTATCTTACCTTCGCCCGGATGTTCTTAAGTGAGGGCATTGTGGATGGTTACCGGTTGCTGCAGCCTGAGACCTTCAGACGCATGGTCACCAACTGTCTGAGCGAGAACCAACGGCTGAAGGCCAGGTGGATCCTCGATGCTGGTCATGGATTCGGGCTGGGCGTTGCGATGGTGCTGGATCCCCTGAAGGCAGGTTTGCGACCGTGTGGTGGCGGTGTGGGTGCTGTCGGCTGGCCGGGTGCCTTCGGAGGCTGGTGGCGGGCCGACCCTAACAATAACGCTGTGTTCATCTTTCTGGCGCACAATATGGTCGAGCTGGAACAGCTCTTGAATGGCATCGGCCTCGGCGTCGATGAGGCAATCACGCAGTTTCAAGCGCAAGCTTCGGCTTTGCTGAGATGAACAGGCAGGGCAGGCCTTGAAAGTACAGAAAGGAGAGTATGATGAGCAACGAACAGGTGGCACCTGAGACGAAAGGTGTTACGGTGAAGTTACTTGCAACGGTGGACCTTGGTCCTGAGATCGAGGGCATGGCAGGGCGCCAGCTTCGGATGCGCATGGTGACCATCGAGCCGGGAGGTGTCTTCGGCCCGATCCACGACCACAAAGACAGACCCGGCACCGTCTACATACTGCAGGGAACGATCACCGACCATCGAGATGGGATCACCACCGACTATGGGCCGGGAGTGGGCTGGCCCGAGGA
>JBLNAU010000230.1:0-3341 GCA_050259515.1 Syntrophothermus sp. | reverse complement strand
TTTTAAGGATTTATTCAAGGAATTAATTCCCGATGTCGAAGTCATTGATTTTGTGGACAGCCATATCCTTGCGGATGTACGCAAGGTGGGGCATGTACAGCCCCGCCACATTCAACGCATGTGCCACATGGCCCAGGCTGCAGAAGCAGCCGGCGCTGATCTGATCTTCTCCGCCTGTTCCTCCCTGGGACCTTCCATGGATGTGGCACGCAAGCTCGTCAATGTCCCCATCATCAAGATCGATGACGCCATGACGCAACGCGCCGTGGAGCTGGGCTCCAGGATCGGGGTCATGGCAACCGTCCCGACCACGTTACAGCCGACGGTGGATTTACTCCAGCAGTGGGCGCAGGCGGCCGGGAAACCAGTGGAAGTGAAGCAATATTTATGTGAGGGCGCTTTCGACGTACTTATGGGTGGGAACCGGGATCGGCATGACGAGATGGTATTGGACGGAGCGTGTGAACTGGCTCCGCAGGTAGACCTGATTGTCCTTGCACAGGCCTCCATGTCCCGTCTGGCTCTCATGCTCTCTGAGAAGACAGGGATACAGGTTTTAAGTAGCCCGCGCCTTGCGGCCGAGTATGTGAAGTCGCAATTGGATCAGATGCCAAACTAACCGTTTTAACGGTACTTTATATCGTGTAGTTTCTTCCATCAAAATATCCTTCGATAACCAAACTGAGGTTGACTCAGATAGGAGGTGTTCTTGCGCCTAGTATAAAGACAACCTGACCAATCTTGTTCTATAGTAAGAAATTTCAACCACAGAGAATAGAAGGAGAATTGAAATGAAACGTTTGTTGTATGTTGTGATGTTGCTCGCCTCGATTGCGCTGCTGTTGACCGCCTGCGCTCCCAAAGCTGCAGCAACGCAGGCGCCTGCACAATCTGCTTCCTCTTCGGAGAAGCCGCTGTACGTCTTCCTTCCAAAGGGTCTGGATAATCCCTACTGGGATAACTGCCGCAAGGGCATGGAAGCGGAAGCAGCCAAGCTGGGCGTCAATGCAGAATTCATCGGCCCGGAAAAATCTGATGCCACCCTGCAGGTGGGCGTGATCGAGTCTGTTCTTGCCCGGAAGCCAGCAGCGATCGCGATCTCCCCGAATGATCCTGCCACCGTCAATGAATTGATTGCCAAGGCAACTGCGGCTGGGATCAAGGTCATCACCTGGGATGCAGATGCTCCCGACAGCCAGCGCATTCTTTACATCGGCACCGACAACTACAACGCCGGCGGGACCGCAGCCGAAACCTTATCCAAGGTATTGGGCGGCAAGGGGAAGGTCGCCATTCTTAACGGTGCACTGACCGCTTTGAATGCCCAGCAGCGCACACAGGGCTTCAAGGATTGGATGGCCAAGAATGCTCCCGGAATCGAAATTGTTGACGATCAACCCACCAATGATGATGCCAACACCTCTGCCAGTGTCGCTGAATCCATCCTGCAGGCTCATCCTGATCTGGCTGGCTTCTATGGCGTGACCGGCAACGGCGTCCCCGGCGCTGGTGTTGCTGTCAAGGGTGCCAACAAGTGTGGAGCGGTCCATATCGTCGGCTTCGATGTTGTCCCCCAGGGACAGGAGCTCATGCGCGGTGGCTGTGTGGACGCTTTGATCTCACAGCGCCCCTATGGCATGACCGCCAAGGCCCTCGACGTGATGGTCGATCTGGTCAACGGCAAGACCTATACCGAGAAGAACATCGACACGGGCGTAGAAGTCGTCTATCCGGATGGGCTCGAGGAATTCCTGAAGACCGACCACTAAGTCTAGAACCAACAATCCTTTTCGCTGTAGCACGTTTTCCGGCAGCCAGGCCAACTCCCTGGCTGCCGATGACCCAAAAGGAATCCAGCCATGGAAGAATCTCAACTCTTGTATATGCGTGGGATCAAGAAAGCCTTTCCCGGCGTCCAGGCACTGGATGGTGTTGATTTCGAAATTCGCAGGGGGGAAGTGATGGCATTGGTTGGTGAAAATGGCGCGGGGAAATCCACCCTGATCAAAATACTCTCAGGGGCATACTCCGCGGACGAAGGGGAGATCTTTATCAAGGGGAATCCGGTTCACATTACGGATCCAAGGCATGCACGCGACCTTGGGATTTCGGTGATCTACCAGGAATTGAATCTGGCCGAACAGGTCAGTGTGGCTGAGAATATATTTGCCGGTCGGGAGTTTGTCAACCGGTATGGTTTTATTGATTACAAGGCCTTGTATAAAAATGCCCAGAAATGGCTGGATGAGCTTCACGTAAAAAATGTGAATCCACGTGATGAGGTCCGGCGCCTGGGGATTGCCCGCAAGCAGATGGTGGAGATTGCCAAGGCACTCTCCCTGGACAGCAACATCATTATCATGGATGAGCCGACATCCTCGCTTCCAAGTGCAACGACGAACCCCAATGAAATAAACGAAGTTCAGATCCTGCTCAGCACCATCCAGAAACTGCGCGAGCGCGGTAAGGCTGTCATCTATATCTCGCATCGCATGGAGGAGATCTTTCTCATCAGCGACCGGATCACGGTCATGCGGGACGGGAAATTGATCGGCGTTCGCAAGACCACTGAAACCAACCCGAAAGAAATCATCTCGATGATGGTGGGCCGCAATCTTGAGGATATGTACGGTAAACCCGGAGACCGGAAAATCGGGAATAAGGTGCTGGAAGTGCGCAATCTCAGCCAGGGAAAGCGCCTGTTCGATATTGGGTTTAACGTCCGTTCCGGCGAGATCCTGGGAGTTGCCGGCCTGGTCGGTGCAGGCCGCACGGAAATGGCCAAAGCGATCTTTGGCGCCGACAAGCGGGACAGCGGTGAAATTCTGATCGACAACAAGCCGGTCAATATCCACATTCCCAAGGATGCAATTCAGTTGGGGCTGGGCTACCTGCCCGAAGATCGGAAGCTCCAGGGGCTCTTCCTCAAAATGGCCATCTGCACCAATATTTCGTCGGCGAATATTTCCTCCATCAGCCGGAATGGTTTTATTCAGGACCGGACAGAAAAAGAGCTTGCACAGTTCTATGTGAAACAGTTGAATATTCGCACGCCCTCCATCAATCAATTTGCACGCAACCTGAGCGGGGGCAACCAACAGAAGGTCATTATCGCCAAGTGGCTTGCGGTCAAGCCAAAGGTCCTGATCGTGGATGAGCCCACCCGGGGTGTGGATGTGGGCGCCAAGATCGAAATCTATAACCTGCTTCGAAAAATGGCTGCGGAAGGCGTGGCCGTGGTCATGATCTCCTCCGAGCTTCCCGAGATCCTGGGCATGAGCGACCGGATCGTGGTTATTCGCGAGGGCCACTTTGCCGGGGAGCTGAACCGCGCAGATGCA
>JBLNAU010000229.1:0-4486 GCA_050259515.1 Syntrophothermus sp. | reverse complement strand
GTGAAGGTCAAAGGCACCGGCGGTTCCCTGACAGCCCTGCCGATCAACGAAACCCAGCTGGGCGACGTTTCCGCCTATGTGCCGACCAACGTGATCTCGATCACGGACGGGCAGATCTATCTGGAGACCAACCTTTTCAACGCCGGTATCCGTCCGGCGGTCAACGTTGGTATCTCGGTTTCCCGTGTGGGTGGTGATGCGCAGACGAAAGCCATGAAACAGGTGGCCGGCCGCCTGCGCCTCGACATGGCTGCCTATCGTGAGCTGGCGGCGTTCGCCTTGATGGCCTCCGACCTCGACAAGGCCACCCAGCAGCAGCTCGGACGCGGCCAGCGCATGCAGGAGATCCTTAAACAACCGCAATATTCTCCCATGTCGCTCTCCGATCAGGTGATCGTTCTTTTTGCAGGCACCAATGGCTATGCCGACCAGGTTTCGATTGCAAACATGGCCCAGTGGCAGACTGACCTGCTGAGGTACATGGAAACCTCCTTCCCTGAAGTGGGCCGGGATATCACCGAGAAGAAAATGATCAGCGACAGCAACCGTCAAAGCATGATCAAGGCGCTAGACGCCTTCACGCAATCCTGGCAGGCATAGAACATGGCATCTGCGCGTGAGATGCGCCTTCGCATCAAAAGTGTAAAGAATATCTCCCAGGTGACGCGCGCACTGGAAGCAGTGAGCGCGGCCAAAGTGCGCAAGTCAATCCAGGCTTTAACGGCGACCCGAGCGTATGCCACCAAGGCCTGGCAGGTGGTCACGCATATTACCAACCAGCCGGGTGGTGTCAACCTTCACCCGTTGTTGACACCGCGTTCCAACCCTCAAAACGCGCTGGTCATTGTGATCACCGCCGACCGTGGCCTGGCCGGGGCGTATAACACCAACGTGATCCGCCATGTTTTGCAGCGGTTCGACAAATACCCCCTCCCTGTGAAGTACATCACGGTGGGACGCAAGGGACGCGATCTGCTTTACCGCCTTCGCAAGCCGGTTCTGGCGGATTTCAGCAATCTCCCGTCCGCGCCGAAATTTAGCTCCCTTTCTGCAATCGGGAGGCTGGTGGTGGACGATTTCATCAAAGGCGATGCGGACGAAGTTTTCCTGGTCTATACCGAGTTCGTCAGCATTGCCCGCCAGATGGCCACCGTAAAACAGATCCTTCCCCTGGATGTGAGCAACCGGGAAGGACTCGTGCGGGATTTTGGCGAGCACCAAACCGGCCCCGCGGCTGCATACGAGTTCGAGCCTGACCAAAAGGATATCCTGGATGAGATGATCCCACGCTTTACCGCGCTGCAGATCTATCAGGCGATCCTCGAATCACAGGCCAGCGAGCATGCAGCGCGCATGGTTGCCATGCGAAATGCAACCGACAATGCCAAGGAACTGGTCGGTGCGCTGCAGCTGGCATACAACAAGGTTCGCCAGCAGGCGATCACAAACGATATTTTGGATATTGTGGGCGGCGCGGAAGCGCTTGCCGCTGAATAACTGGAGGAAAATCATGGCAAACGCAACAGGCCGTGTTGTACAAATTCTTGGTGGTGTGGTCGATGTGGAATTTCCCCGGGAGGATATTCCTGACCTCTTCGAAGCGATTGAAGTCCAGCGTCCCGGCAAGGAGCCGATGATTTTGGAAGTCCAAAATCATATTGGCGATAATTGGGTCCGTACTGTGGCAATGGATGCCACAGATGGTCTCCAGAGAGGTATGCCTGCCAGGGCGACCGGCAACCCGATCCTTGTTCCGGTTGGCGAGTCGACGCTGGGGCGCATTTTCAACGTGCTTGGTCACCCGGTCGATGATAAGGGAACGGTTGAGGCGGAGTTGCACTATCCCATCCACCGGGCCGCTCCGCCTTTTTCCGAGCAATCCACCCGTGTAGAAATCTTCGAAACGGGCGTCAAAGTGATCGACCTGATCGCTCCCTTCACCAAGGGTGGCAAAACCGGAATTTTCGGAGGGGCAGGCACAGGAAAGACCGTTATTATCATGGAGCTCATCCGCTCGGTGGCCACCGAGCATGAAGGCAACTCGGTGTTTGCCGGTGTGGGCGAGCGCACCCGTGAAGGCACACAGCTTTACCGTGAAATGCTTGAATCGGGCGTGATGAAGGACACCGTCATGGTCTATGGCCAGATGAACGAGCCTTCAGGCGTGCGCCTGCGCGTGGCTCTGACAGCCCTGGCTATGGCGGAATACTTCCGCGACCAGGGCCGCGATGTGTTGCTCTTCATCGATAACATCTTCCGCTTCTCGATGTCCGGCTCCGAAGTCTCCGCGCTGCTCGGCCGTATGCCGTCCGCGGTGGGATACCAGCCGACCCTGGCAACGGAAATGGGTGAGCTGCAGGAACGCATTACCTCGACCCGTACCGGATCCATCACCTCGATGCAGGCGGTTTATGTGCCGGCGGACGATTACTCCGATCCCGCGCCGGTGGCGACATTCACCCACCTGGACGCGACCATCGCCCTCGAGCGCTCCATCGTGGAAAAAGGGATTTACCCGGCCGTGGACCCACTCGGCTCGACCTCCCGCATTCTCGATCCCAACATTGTGGGGGAGGAACATTACCGCACTGCTCGTGAAGTGCAGCGTGTGCTCCAGCGTTACAAGGATCTGCAGGATATCATTGCCATTCTGGGTATCGATGAATTGAGCGAGGACGATAAGCTGGTGGTGGCACGCGCCCGCAAGATCGAGCGCTTCTTCTCCCAGCCATTCTTTGTAGCCGAGCGCTTTACCGGCATTGACGGCCGTTATGTTCCCCTGCAGGAGACCGTGCGCGGCTTCCGCGAGATCCTCGATGGAAAATGCGACGATTTGCCCGAGCAGGCTTTCATGATGGCGGGTACAATTGATGATGTCCGCGAAAAAGCGGATAAGATCGCCAAGGGTGCGTAATTGATTATGTCATTGCGAGCATAAGTCCCCGGCACCGAACCACCGGGTCGGTGTGCGAAGCACTCTCATGCTTAACCAGGGAACTCCAGCTTGAGGAGATGTTAGGTCGCTACGAACGCTCCTCGCAATCCCGCCTGCTTTCGGCGGGACAATGACAGGATATAACTATGACCATTCGTTGTGAAATTGTCTCACAGGACCGCACAGTATTTCAGGGTGATGTGGATATCGTTGTTCTGCCGGGTGTGGCAGGTGAAATGGGCATCCTGCCTCACCATGCACCCGTTTTGACCATCCTCAAATATGGTGTGATAAAAATTCGTCGGCAAGGCAGGGAGGAACTCTTTGCAGTGGCTGGGGGCATGGCGGAGGTTCAGCCCGAAGTGGTTACCATCCTGGCAGATGCGGCGGAAAATGTTCAGGATATCGATATCACCCGCGCCCAGGCGGCAAAGAAACGTGCCGAGGATGCTCTGGCCAACCTCAAGCCCGAAGACCATGATACATACTTGACGATGGAAGCTGCCTTACGGCGCTCCAATTTGCGCCTGGATGTTGTCCGGCGCTATCGTGGTGTCAAAGATACCTTCACCGACAAGGACGCGTCGCTGTAGCTCAACTGTAGATCGATCAAAATTATTCATTCAGGATTGTAGGCACCGTGGCAATGTTTTCCAAAGACCTGGGTATTGACCTGGGTACCATGTTCACCCGTCTTGCCGACGGCACGCAAGTGCTGCTGGAAGAGCCCACGATCGTAGCCATTGAGGTGTATGACCAAAAAATGGTGGCGGTGGGGCAGGAGGCGCGGGACATGTACGGTCGTGTGCCCGAAAGCATCGAAGTTGCACGTCCCCTTAAGAATGGGGTCATTGCAGATTATGAAATCACTGAGACCTTGCTCTCCTACCTCCTCCAGCGGGTGAGTGGATCGATGCGCATCTTCCGACCGCGCGTCATGATCTCGGTCCCGTATGGGGTGACCAGCGTGGAACGGCGCGCGGTGTATGAGGCGACCCTCGAGGCAGGGAGCCGCGAGGCCTTCCTGATCCAGCAGCCTTTGGCGGCAGCTCTCGGCGTGGATCTGCCGATCGGGTCACCGTCCGGAAACATGGTCATCTGCCTGGGTGGCGGCTGTACCGAAGCAGCCGTCATGGCCATGTATGGCATTGTCTCCGCCGAAACCCTGCGGGCGGGTGGCATCGATCTGGATGAGGCCATCGTCAACTACGTGCGCAGAAAATATGGAATAGTGATCGGCCAGGTGACCGCAGAACAGCTCAAGATCCGGATCGGGGCCGCAGTTCCCCAGGATACCGAGAACAGCATGGAAGTGCAGGGCCAGGACCAAGTCACCGGCCTGCCGCGCCCGGTCACGCTAACCACCGGCGAGATCGTGGAAGCCCTCCAGGATCCGCTTAAAGCAATCGTCGAAACCGGACGCCGTGTCCTGGAAAAGACGCCCCCGGAGCTGGTGGCGGACATTATTGACCGGGGTGTGGCTCTGTGCGGCGGCGGCGCGCTCCTGCGCGGCATCGACAAGCTCCTGACCAAGTCCCTGGGCATCCCCGC
>JBLNAU010000228.1:0-3483 GCA_050259515.1 Syntrophothermus sp. | reverse complement strand
TCCCAGGTGTTGAGCTCGGTGGTCACCCCCAGGTGCACGAACCAGTAATACTGCAATGCCTCCTGGAAATCCGCAGGGGCATGGGCAGGGACATTCCTGCACACACTGGAAATTTTTTCCAGCTCCACGCGTCTTTGAGGATCCACTTCTATGCTGGCCTGGCTGGCTGCCAGGTCGGCATAGCGCCCGGCAAAGCGGATGATCGCACCCGCCGCGATGTGCATGGCGCGCAGTTCCTGCTGCTTATCGTAGGCTTCCGGGTCGTGCAGGAAGTCCAGGGCCGCCAGGCGGAATTCGATCTCAGTCTGGAAGTCGAGCATTCCCTTGTGATAAATCTTGTCGTCCAGGACGGTGTGACCGGGTGCGCGCTGTTCCATAAATTCAGTAAAGATTCCGGCTTCATAGGCAGCTTTCCACTCCTCCATCATCTCATCCAGGATCAACTCGCGCATGGATTTTCCCTGCCAGTAGGGGATGACCGTCTGTTCGTAGGCAGCGCGGGTCGCCGGGTGAACATGGAAGGAGGTCTTTTCGCGGCTGTCCAGGATATCGAGATCCTGCAGGCTGTGACAGCACAACTCGGGGAAGGTGGGGGCCGTCTTGGGCGCGTTCCCCTTTTCCCCGACGATCAGCTCACCGGGATAGATCTCAATCTGCTTATGCTCCAGGATGTAAGCAAAGGCCCTGGCGCGGCGCACCGGCTCAGACATCAGGCCGGTCTCCTGCTGGTAAAACGCGGTCAACAATTCCGCCCTTTCACTGGAAAGGGTTTCGCGCGCATCCAGCGACTGCTGGCGTAACATCTTGACACGTTCTGTGATCGGCATGGAAAACTCCTTTTGATCTTCTCACTACAAAGGTCCCTAAGGAACACGAAGGGAAAAAACAGAAGACCGTTGTGGAACTTTGTATTCTTTGTGGTAAAAGGTCCAATCGTTAGCGCAAGACTACATTCAATCCATAACTGCGCAGCAATTCGGCTGCATTTTGCATGGCTGCAGCTGTGGGAGGCTTGCTTCCTGTCAGCGCGTATTCCCGCCCCAGCGCTTCATATTTGGCCTGGGCAATATCGTGATAGCCCATCAGCTCCACACTTTGTATGTGCGGGAGGCTGGCAAGGAACTTTCCGCTCTCGAGGAGATTTTTTTCATCATCGTTGATTCCCGGGATTAACGGAATCCGCACAATGCATTTTGCGCCTGCCGCGCTCAACCGGCGAAGATTCTCCACGATCACATCGTTCGGTACGCCGGTGACCTCTCGATGGCGCAGGCCATCCATATGCTTTAGGTCATAGAGAAATAGATCCACATCTGCGCGGATTCGCTCAAAGACATTCCAATTTGCAAACCCGCTGGTGTCCACTACCGTATGAATTTCCTGGGCTCGGCAGGCTTTGAGCAAGGTTGATAAAAATGTTGGCTGCATCAACGGCTCGCCGCCGGAGAACGTGACCCCTCCGTGAGATTCATCATAAAACGGGATTTCCCGTTGAATGACCGCCATCACTTCCTGGACAGTCATTTCGCGCCCGGAAAACTCCCTCGCCCCGGAGTAACAGGTCGTAACGCAGGTCTGACAGCGGGTGCATTTCTGGCGGTCTGTGATCACCGTTGTAAAGTTGCCCGGCGAAATGGCGCCTTCCGGGCAGGCCTGAATACAGTCTCCGCAGAATAAACATCTCCCGGCACGATATAGCAGCTCCGGTTTGAGCGACTGGCTCTCCGGGTTGTGGCACCATAAACAGGAAAGGGGGCAGCCGCTAAAGAAGACGGTTGTGCGTAGGCCGGGACCGTCATTAATGGAATATTTCTTGATGTCGAAGATTGTTCCGCTTAGCACAAAGGCAATATACACCCGGTAGAAAGGATTGTCAATAAAATATCCAAGTTGTATACTTATTGTATATTGACGTAGAATAGAAAAATTTGTCGAACAGGCGAGGACCATGACCAAAACTTCCCATCCCCCCAAACCGCGCGCGAGCGATCAGATCGAAAATGAGCTGCGCCGCTTGATCCTGACTCTGCAACTGGAACCGGGTCTGGCTGTCAGCGAATCGACGCTGATGAAGCGATTTGGCTGGGGGCGCACCCCTCTGCGGGAGGCGTTTCAACGCCTCTCGGAGCAGGGACTGCTCCAGACCATTCCTCAGCACGGAGTGGTGGTCACTCCGCTCAACCTCTTCGACTTTGTCGAGGTGATGGACGCCATGAGCCTGGTCATCGGTTCTGCAGCTTCCCTGGCCTGCAAACGCCTTACCGAAGCCGAACTCAACCAGCTTGACGAGCTGGTCACTCAAGGCGAAAGTGCTGCTTTAGGAGGGGATTATGAGCGTTTGAGCCTGCTGGATTATGAATTCCACAGCGTCCTTGCCCGGGCAACGGGGAACCGCTACCTCAGCGATTACCTCTCCCGGCTGCACCAGATCGCGCGGCGCTTCAATTACGCTGCCTGGAAACGCGAGCGCACTGCAACTCCTTCGCTGGATGAACATCGCCAGCTCGCGGCTATTTTCCGTTTACGCGATGCCGTCGCCGCTAAGGCTGCCATGCTCCAGCACATCGAAGCAGCCAGGCAGAGAGTCATTGGGACGATCCAGGTCGATCAATAAACCCAATCAGTGATGCGTATTCCCTGTTTCGATCTTTCATACCGTGGAAGGCCACTGAATGACAAGCTTCGTCCAGGGTTTCTCAAGCAAAATTTCACCCTCGGACGGCTGGTAGTCCTGGTCCTTTCGATAAGCCCGGATTTGCATGGTATTGGAGGTCGGACTGTTCGCTGCTTTCCAGGCCTGAATATGGGTGAGCAATCTTTGCACGATCGAATCGTCCCGACCGAATTGTCGGATAAAGAGCGGGAAAGGCTGCGTGGCAGGCGAGTCAGGTAGAAATCCCTTTTGCAGTTTAATCATCGGGAGCGATTGACCGGGCGGGCGCATGAATGCGGCCATTCCTGCCTGGCCCACCAGGACTGCCGTGGCGGCTGACCTTCGATAGGAATCGATCCCGATCAGAGGAGGCACGAGATCCTGCTCGATCATCCCCTCCTCGGCAACCAGTCTGCACATCTGCGGCTCGTGTAACGCCAGCCACGTCCATAAAGGGCCGTCTAATACATCAAAGGCTTTGGCGTCCACCCCAACTGCCCGGTCCTGATGAGAGCCGGTCAGGAGAGTGTAGAGGGTATCGCCATCGATTGGAAACTCGGTCATCGGCTCGAGATACAGATTCGGGTCAGGCCCCAGCTGGATGTGGGCCGGAAGATTGGCGGCAAATTCACCTCGCAAAGGAATGAATCCACAATCCGCCACGGAAAGACTCGTCAGATGGTCTTCAAGGTGCTGGAACGCGATGGACTTCATCGAGCCCCTGAGCATCAAAGGCAGGACCAGCCGCCCTCCGGGCTTCAACTGGTCCCACCAGGCAGGGGTGATATCGGGGGCTCCCACGGTCAGGATGATCCGGTCGAAGGGCGCGT
>JBLNAU010000227.1:0-4314 GCA_050259515.1 Syntrophothermus sp. | reverse complement strand
GTTCATGCTCGAGCACGCCGACAAAATCCAGGATGATTTCATCTCAGCCTATATGGATGAATCCATCCGAAACCATGTAGAGCTTTGCTCGATGCTCTTCGATCACGGCATCGAGACGATCCTGGCGCCGGTCTTTGGCCGGGAGTTGATGCACCGCGGCGATGGATATACCAAACGCGTCGGCATCGACGGCCTGGTGCGGACAGCAACCGATCATCAGTATCGTGAATTCTTTACAAAGTATGGGGTGAAAGTTCACTTTTACGGGGATTATCGGGATATGCTGACGGGCACCCCTTATGAATATGCGCTGAAATCCATGTATGAAGTCACCGAAGCCACCCGCCAGAATTCCTCTTTTCGCCTCTTCTTTGGCGTTTTTGCCGATGACTCCCTGGAGACGGTCGCCCGGCTGTCCGTGGAACATTACCTTGCCCAGGGCACCGTGCCCGACAAACAGACGCTCGTGCGAAAATACTATGGCGAGGACCTGCCACCCGTCAGTCTCTTTATCGGCTTCGATAAGTTCAGTGCCTTCGACATGCCACTGTTAGCCACGGGAGCGGAGGATCTTTATTTTTCGATTAGTCCCTCTCCCTACATGACAGAATGCCAGCTGCGGACGATCCTGCACGATCATTTGTACCTGCGCAGCCGCTCTGAGCCTGATTACACAACACTCTCTCCAGAACAGCTGAGCTGGCTGAGAGATTATTATCGTAGGAACCAGGATGCTGTGCTCGGCGCTGGCAGGCTGCAGTTCGGTCTTTGGTTGCCACAAATTCCGGATGAGAATCATGGCAGACCTGATTGACAAATTGATCGACGAGATTGGCCCCGGGCACATGGGCAGCACTGCTTATGACACTGCCTGGGCAGCCCGGCTTGGCGAAATCGACTGGGAACTGAGCAGCCGCGCTCTATCCTGGCTTTCCGAGAACCAGCTGCCCAATGGCGCCTGGGGAGCAGCAGCTCCCATGTATTATCACGACCGGGTTCTTTGCACCCTGGCCGCCATGATCGCTCTTTCCTATCGCGGCCGGCGTGGGCAGGATAAGGTCCAGATTGAAAACGGGAAGATCGCACTTGAGCGCATGGTCAAAGGCGCCACAGAGGGACTGATGTCCGACCCCAACGGGGCCACCGTCGGCTTTGAGATGATCGCTCCCACCCTGGTCGCCGAGGCTGAAAAACTGGGAATCATCAAAAAGCAGGGCGACCGCATCCTGGGGCGTTTATCCAGACAGCGTGCAAAGAAGCTTTCCTACCTCAGGGACAACATGATCAGCAGGGAAGTCACCATGGCGTTCTCCGCCGAAATGGCCGGAACCGATGGCAGACACATGCTGGATATCAAGAACCTTCAGGAAAGCAACGGCTCGGTTGGAGTGAGCCCTTCCGCGTCCGCTTATTTCGCCACCTACATCAAAAGAGGCGATGAAGCCTCTCTCGCCTACCTGCGAAGAGTCATGAAACCGGATGGCGGCATGCCCAACGTCGCGCCTTTTGATGTGTTCGAGATCGCCTGGACGTTATGGAATCTTAGTTTCATCCCCCACTTAAAGAAAAATGCAAAGCTTCAACCCCACATCGACTTTTTGTCAAAGGCCTGGGTGCCGAAACGAGGGGTCGGCTTTGCGGCGGACTATTCAGTCAAGGATAGCGATGATACAAGCCTGGTCTATGACACGCTGCTGCGCTTCGGCTGCGAAAAGGATCTCGCCAGTGTCCTGCGCTATGAGGAAAAGGATCACTTTCGCTGTTTCGAGCTGGAGGCCAATCCGTCCATCAGCGCCAATATCCATGTGCTGAACGCGCTAACCCAGGCGGGGCTGGATCAACGGAATTCATCCATCAACAAAGTGCTCAGCTTTCTCCGAAAAGCGAAGGGACAAAATCCCTGCTGGGTGGACAAATGGCATTCATCGCCCTACTATGCCACTTCCCATGCGATCATCGCCTGTGCAGGCATGGCGGATGAATCGGTGGAGGAGGCGGTGCAATGGCTCCTCAGCTCGCAAAACAAGGATGGTTCCTGGGGAACCTACCTGCCCACTGCCGAAGAGACAGCCTATGCCCTGCAGGCTCTATGGGTCTGGAACGAGAAGGTTGCCAAGGTAACAAAATCCGTTTTTAAAAATGGAGCTCGCTGGCTCCATGAACATATGGATCCACCTTATCCCCCCTTATGGATCGGGAAGTGCCTGTATAACCCGAGACTGGTCATTCGCTCGGCGGTTATCAGCGCGCTCACCCTGCTCGGATAAAAATCATGAATTACATCAACGCTATCCTTACCGTCCCCACCTCTGATCCGGATGATGCGCGTCGCCGCAGGCTGCTTAACATTATTTTGCTGGCCACCCTACTGGCAGCCATCGTGGCTTTGGTCGCCATCTTTATCGATAATTTTCTGGATCCGCGCACGGTTGATTCTGAAACACAGATGCTGCTGGGGGGCATTATTGCTTTTACCATTGGGATCCTGGGGATCTACCTGTTAAACCGCCGAAGGGGCGGCCGGTGGGCGGCCCTGATTTTTTTGCTCCTGCTGACCGTCATATTCATGTACACCGATTCGCCGGAACAACTGGTGAACGGCCGATCGTTGTTCATGTTTACGATCCCGATCGTTATGGCAAGCATGCTGCTGTTCCCTTCGGCGAGCTTTATTTTTGCCGTCATCGGCAGTGTGATCATCTCCATTCTGGCCCTATCGATCGATATTTTCCCCAATGTGCCTGCCATGATCGGGTTCTTCCTGGTTGCCCTGGCCTCCTGGCTCTCTGCCCGGAGCCTGGAACAGACCCTGGCGGAGCTTCGCAACATCAATGCCAACCTGGATAAGGTGGTCCATGAGCGCACTCAAGCCCTCGCCGAATCGCTGGAGCGCGAGCGCGTGGAAGCGGGCCGGAACCAGGCCATTCTGAATTCCATTGCCGATGGCGTGATCGTCTTCGACCGAAAATGGAACGCCATCCTGGCGAACCCGGCGGTCCGGGGAATGCTGGAGATCCCCATTGAGCTGATCATTGACAAGAACTTTCGGGATCTGATCGAGCATCCCAGGCTGCAGCCGAGGAGCCGCGGATTGCTCTATGCCATGATGGAGCAGGATACCCAGCCTATCGGATTCCGGATCGAATGGGGCGGAAAGACTCTTTCCGTCAGCGCCGCCCAGGTCTACAACCGGACCGAAAACATGGGGACCGTGACCGTGTTCCGCGACTTCACCCGTGAGGCGGAGGTGGAGAAACTGAAAAGCACTTTTGTCGCCATTGTCTCCCATGAGCTGCGGACTCCCCTGAACGCCATTCTTGGATATGCAGAAATGTTCAAGGAACAGGTCTATGGGCCAATGAATGAAAAGCAGATCAACATGGCCAACCGGATCATGACCAATACACAGCGGCTGCTGGGCCTGATCAATGACCTGCTCAATCAGGCCCAAATGGAAGCCGGAAAATTGACCATCAAAATGGCTCCCTTCCGACCTGCCGAGCTGATCGAAAATCTTCATGCCGTGATGGACAAAGCCGCAGCGGATAAAGGGTTAAGGCTGACCAGCGAGATCGACATCAATCTCCCGGGTCTTCTGAATGGAGACATGGAACGGCTGAACCAGATCCTTGTCAACCTGGTAAATAATGCGATCAAGTTTACCGATCGTGGAGCCATACACGTAAGAGTATTCTATCCCTACGAAAATAAATGGGGCATCGAGGTTTCAGATACCGGAGTAGGCATCCCGGATGCGGAATTGCCCTATGTCTTCGATACCTTCCGGCAGGTAGAGGGCACAGCCACCCGCGTGCACGGCGGGTTCGGGCTGGGGCTATCCATCGTGAAGCAGCTGGTGAGCCTGATGAATGGCGAAATCAAAGTACGCAGCATTGTTGGCGAAGGCACGACGTTCATTGTCACATTGCCCCTGGCGATTGCAGAACCGATAAAAAGGATTGGAGATTAATGATGACCATACCTGCTTTGATCATTGAGGATGATGAAGATCTGGCAAGCATTTTTGCCGAGGCGTTGCACGGCGTTGGTTTCACGGTGGAGCATGTCACAGACGGCCTGGTAGCGCAGGAAAGACTGCGAAAAGGCGAGCCGCCCTACCTGATCCTCCTGGATATGCACATTCCCCACGTCTCAGGCGGTGACCTGCTGACTAATATCATCAAGAAGGAAGAGCACCTGGCAAAGACAATCGTCATTATCACGACCGCCGATGCACGAATGGGCGAAACGTACGTGGAAATGGCAGACTTTGTGCTGATCAAGCCCATCTCGTTCGTACAGCTGCGTGATCTG
>JBLNAU010000226.1:0-4995 GCA_050259515.1 Syntrophothermus sp. | reverse complement strand
TCGGTCTGTAAATTATCAAGACGCGCCTGAACCAGTCCTGTAAGCGTGGCCGGGACCTTCAGTTCAGAGAGTTTATCCATCTCCACGCGCCATCGATCCTCGTCCCGGACGATGACATCCTTGTCGATCAGGACTTTGATGAGCTCTTCGACATAGAAAGGACTGCCTTCCGCCTTGGTAACGATCAGGTCCATCAGCTCGGGTGGTATCTGCGGCACTTTTTGAAGGATCTCCTCCACCAGACGGCGGCAGTATTCCTCGGAGAGAGGGGACAGGTCGATCCGTATCGAGTGAGCGGCATCCCTCCCCCAGTCAGGCCGTTCCTCGAACAGAGCAGAGCGGGTCAATCCGACGATCAGGAGCGGGATATCCGGCTGGGTGTTCATGAGGTGATCGAAGAAATCGAGTGAGCCCCGGTCTGCCCAGTGAATATCCTCCAGGAGGATAACCGTTAACCGCTCGCGGGAAACATCTGCAAAGAACTGTGTGGCGTAATGAAAGGCCAGGGTATGGATCTGGTGTGCATCCCCGAGGATGCCTTTAAGGTGCGGGCTGTTGGAATAATCAAACCCGATTAAATGGCCGATGAAGTGAGCATAGAGCGTGGCCGTTTCCACATCCCCGATATGGCTGAGAAATCCGCTTTCCAGTTTTTGGCGGGCGACTGTGACCGCATCCTGGTCCTGGATGCCAAAACTGGATGAAAAAATATCACGCAGGAGGGCATAGGGGATCTGGGCAGTCTCGAGCGTTGCCCTTCCTTTAAAAATATGCCGGGCAAGATTTTGTACGTTCAGCCATTTGGCGAATTCATACAGCAGCCGGGACTTGCCCGTACCCGCCTCTGCCACAACATTGATCAGATGCAGGTGGCGCTGCCCGGCGGCCTGTTCCAGGGCAGTCTGCATTTTGGAGAGCTCCACTTCGCGCCCGATGGTCCGGGTCTCGATACCCTCCACGCCTCGGGCGCTCATTCGATAGGCGCGCGGCCGGATCCCGTGGACGGTATAGACCTGGATCGGCTTGCTCTGGCCTTTGACGCGGATCGGCTCAGGAGCGCTTACCTCAAAAATGCCTCGCACGTGCTGGTAGGTATCATGGGAGATGAGAATACCCCCGGCGGGCGCAGCCGATTCGAGGCGGCTCGCAAGGTTGACCGTATTGCCAATGGCCGTATATTCACCGATGGTGCCAACGGTGCCCAGCAACGCGGGTCCCGTATTGATCCCGATCCGTATCTGGATATTGGGATTCCGCTCCCGGCTGGAGGAGGGACCGGTAAATTCCTCCTTCCACTTTTGGAGCTCCGCCTGCATCTGCAGTGCAGCCCGTATGGCCCGTTCCGGGTCATCCTCGCGGGCGGTCGGGGTTCCAAAGAGCGCCATGACCGCATCCCCGATGTGCTTGTCGATCCGGCCTCCCTGGTCATGGATGGCCTGGTCGACCCGGGACCAGAGCGAGTTGATGACCGTATTGACGACCTCATGATCCATTGCCTCGGCCATGGCTGTAAACCCGGAGACATCTGCAAACAGGACCGTGATCAGTTTTCGTTCCTGAGGCGCGTCGGAAGCCAGTTCACCGTGCTCAAGGCGGGTGATCTTTTCCCGAAGGGCAGCCTGCGCAAGATCCACCGTTTGATCCCCCAGGGTGGCTCTCTGCCCTTCCAGGAATTCCAGGGCTTGTTGGAGACGAATGATCTCGGTGGAGGAGCTTTTCTTGTCTTCTACGCTCATGCGGGTGTGGGTTGCACCAAATGTAACTTATTCTTAATGGATGGAGGTCAGCGAATAAAGTAGAATAGATTATATCGGTCTGATTGGTGTTTGTCTTCGCCAGTCTATTTTTATCATAAAGTTGATACATCCAGGATGAGAAGTTCGCGGGCGCGGAGGGCCTCTTTTATTCGTTGATGGATGGATCGAACAGCTCAGGAGGAGCTCTCATGAAAACGAAAGTCCTTTCACTACTGGTCGTCTTAATGCTTGTCAGTCTGCTGGCTACGCCCGTTTCCGCGGGACCGGGCATCGGGTTGAGCAGTGTCACCTTTAAGCTTGGATCACTGATCGCCGACGGTACATTGACCGGCCTGGGCAGGTCGGATGTAACCGTTGTGCTGGATGCCAGCGGCATCCCTGCCATCACCTGTTCAAACTACGGGAGCAAACAGGTTCCGGGCCAGAGTTCTCCAAAGATTTCAGCATCCGGGAAGCAGCCGTTGCTTGGGAACAGTCCCGTACGCAAGAACGGCAAGAGCCCGTTCAATGTGGAAACGGTCGATCCCACCTCCCTGCCCTGGGATGCGGCGGGCTGTCCAAACGCCAACTGGTCTGCTCACATCGATTTTATCTATTGGACGGATGCGACGATCAGTGTCTACGATACGGCGACTGGTATCCTGCAGCTGCAGAGAAACTATACCTGCACCACCACCCGCTTTCCGGCGAGTGTAAGCTGCACGCAAGTACCATAATTTTCGCCAGAATGATCAAAAAAGGGTTCCTATGCGGAACCCTTTTTTGATTACATGTTTTTCTTCATCGAGAACTTGAGGGCCGTTCGATAGACCTTGTTCAGCTTCTCGCTCAAGGCTTTGGCTTCCGGGTTACCCTGCTCGCCAGCCTGGTCCACCTGGGCTACCAGGCCGATCAATGCCTCCAGGAACTGGTCGTTGATCAGGTTGGAATTCTCGTTTAGCATCTTTTCGAGGGCGGCATCATCGGGAGTATCCAGCAATTGTTCAATGAACTCCACTTCCGGCGGCGTGGATGCCTGGCGCAGGACCTCGACCATTTTTTGCAGCTTGCCCATGCGGGCGTAATCGTTTTTCTCGGAGGCCTGGCGCAGCATCTGGTTGACCACGTCCACCGAATCCTGGCTGAAGCGATCCAGGTTGTCCTGAACAGCTTTTACGATGTCTTCCTGGGCCAGCAGGGATTCGATAAACTCCTGGGCCTGTTTGTAGCGGGCTTCCATCTGCTTATCCATCTCGTTGGTGTAATCGAGCAGCTTTTCCCGCAGCGATTCGAGCCTGGTCTTTTCCTCTCCCGTGGCTTTATCGATGCGGTTCGAGAGGATCTGGAAAAATTCGTAATCCAGGCCGGAGCGGGCCAGGTTGACATAGGCACGGACGCGCGCCTCGTTGGGAGCGTCGGTGATCAGGTCCAGCAGCTTCTCCCGGGTCAGGCCCTGTCCCGCCTCCTGGAGTGACTTGGTGGCAGCTTCAAGCTCTCCAACAGACTCCTTCAACTGGCGGCCGAACTCGGTCTCCTCCAGGAGCTTTCTTTGCAGATCGACCATGGCCCGGGCAACGGGCTCCTGGCCGCTGGCGGCCGCGCTCTGGGCCAGGCGGCTGAACAGCGCAAAGAACTGCTCATCGAACATGGTGATATTCTGCTTGATCAGCTCGCTGCGGACATCGTCCGAGCTGGCCTGCAGCAGCCGCTCGATCAGAGAGACACGGTCCTGCTGCTCCTTGAGCATCTCTGGCGTGATGCCATCCTTCGACAGGATGGTCTGGACCATGGATTCATAGGTCAGGTTGGGAATCGGATTCAGAAGATATCCCTTGCGCTTCTCGGGGGGCAGACGATCCATGACCTGCTTGATCAAGGGACCGATGACCTTTTCCTGCTCGTTGAGAGGCAGGCCCAGCTCTGGAGGAAAGTAGGTCAGCAGCAGCTCCTTGTCGTTGTCATGGTAGACGATCGGTGTGGCCAGGCGGCCCTGATAGCCGCAGTACGGGCAGCGGGCCATGTTCGAGACGCCGCCCAGCAGCCTTTGTTTCGCCTGGGGATCCTGGGTGACGTCGAAAAGTTGTTCTACATTTGCCGTGATCATCTGACGGCAACGCGGACATGCGATTTGTGTTTGGGGCATAAGGTATTTCCGATTTTCGATTTGTGTATCCCGTAGATCTAGGCAGCTGCCCAGACCTACGGGGTGATTCTATCCCAATAACTGTTCCATCCGGTCGATATATTCCTCCATCACCGCGAAGGTTTCCTCCACGGGTTGGGGGGTCGCCAGGTCCACGCCTGCCTTGCGGAGAACATTCAGTGAATAGTCCGAAGAGCCGGATTTGAGGAAGCCGAGATAATCCTCCACCGCGTTCGGCTCACCGCGCAGGATGCGGCTGGCCAGGGCATTGGCGCCGGAGATGCCGGTTGCATAGGCGTAAACGTAATAATCCGAGAAGAGGTGGCCAAAGGTGGCCCAGGTCATTCCCACGCACTGGCGGTCCATGTCAAAGTTCGGACCGAAGCCCTCGGCAAACAGGTCGGCCATCAGCTCGATCATCGAATCGGCCGTCAGGGATTCGCCCCGCTCCACCCGCTGGTGGGTCTCCAGCTCGAAGCGCGCCAGGGTCGGCATCTGGAAGAAGTAGCGGAAGAAGTTCCCGCCGACCGCCTCTTCGAGCAGGGCAAGCTGGAAATTTTTATCCTTGACCGTGTTGAGCAAATGGCCGCGCATCATGGCCTGGTGGAAGTTCGAAGCGACTTCGGCAACGAACAGGGAATATTCCGAGTAGACAAAAGGCTGGTTTTTCCAGGTGAGATAGGAATGCATGGAATGACCGAGCTCATGGGCCAGCGTGCTCATGCTGGTCACCTCGTCTGTGTAGCTCATATTGATGAAAGGATGGGTTCCCTGCGAGCCCCAGGAGAACGCGCCTTCCGCCTTTCCCTGGTTGGGAAATACGTCCACCCAGCGCTCCTTGAGCACGCCTTTCCGCACGGTGTTCACATAGTCCCTGCCCATTGGCGCAAGGCTCTCGCAGATCAGCTCCACACCTTTCTCGAAAGGCACCTGCACTTTTTTCCTGGTGATGGGCGCCCACATATCGTAATACGCCAGCTTCTTGAGACCCAGGGTCTTCCGGCGGATCTCAAAGTAGCGATGCCAGACGGGAAGCTTGCTCTTGAAGGTATCGATCAGGTTGTAAAAAACATCGGTGGAAATGTTCAGGTCGAACAGCGAGGCGGCCAGCGAAGA
>JBLNAU010000225.1:0-5358 GCA_050259515.1 Syntrophothermus sp. | reverse complement strand
CGGTTTTGTCTCTTTATGTTCGAGAGGGTACGAGATGAAATTCATTCATTCGGCCGCCTGTTTTTCCAATCTCCTGGTGAACATCAGGAGAACCATTGAAACCAATACCAGAACAACGGAGAGCGCCAGGGCGATCCCCAGATTACGCTCGAATCCCAGGTAGATGGCCATCGGCATAGTCTGTGTGACTCCCTCGAGGTTGCCGGCGAACAGGATGGTCGCGCCAAATTCACCCAAGGCCCGTGTCCATGTCAGGATGGCTCCGCTCAGCAGAGCACGCCCGGCCAGTGGAAACATGACTTCGGTCAATAACTGCCAGGTATTGGCCCCTTCCACATGGGCGGCCTCTTCTAGCTGCATGTCGATCTGGGCAAAACCGACCCGCCCGGACCTTATATAAAAGGGCGCGGCCACAAAGAGCTGAGCAATGACGACCGCCGCGGTGGTGAAAGGAAGAGTGATGCCCATGATATTAAGAACAGGACCGAACACCCCTCTGCGGCCGAATGTGATCAATAAGACCAGCCCTGCCACAGAAGGCGGAAGCAGGATGGGAAGGTCAATGAAGACCTCGACCCAGGATTTCAGTCTGAAACTCCAGCGCGCCAGGATAAAAGCCAGGGGCGTGCCCAGCAGAATGGTGATCAGCGTGGTAAAGGAGCTCGTGATCAGACTCAGCCGGAGCGCACTGAATGCCTGCTTTGAAAGTGCATATTCCAAAAAACCGGTGTTTAACGAGCGCGCAAACAAAACCAGCAAGGGAAGAACAAAAAGAGCCAGGAGAATTGAGCTGGGAATAATGAAGAGCCAGTTCAATTGACCTTCTCTTAAGCGCCGTCTTAAAAATTGACTAAATGCACCCATAAGCATCAAAGCTCACAAGAACCACCAGTTAACTTCTTCCTCCTCCTAGGGAGGAGCAAAGCCCCATTTTTGCAAAACTGCCTGGCTTTCCTTCGATAGCACATAGGTCAGGAAATCATTGGCCAGCCCGGCATTGGGGGATTTCGCCAATACTGCGATCGGATATTTTGCGATTACATTCACATCAGCAGGTATTTCGATCGCTTTTAAGCCCGGCGCAGCGACTGCGTCGGAGGTGTACACAATGCCGCCATCCGCTTCTCCCAGCTGGACCTTGGCAACCACCTGCCGGACGTTATCTTCATTCGAAACAATATTGGCAAGGACCTTTTCCTTGAAGCCGTCGCCAAACCGGTTATTCAATTTATCCAGCATCTGGCGGGTATATTTTCCGGCTGGTACTTCCTCAGCGGCAAAGACCAGCTTGAGGCCGGGTCTGGCGAGATCCTCGAGCTTCTCCAGCCTGGCAGGGTTTTCCCTGGGCAGGATCACGACCAGCCTATTAGTGAGAAACACATGCTGGGAAGCGGGGGTGACGATCCCATCTGCAGCCAGTGCATCCATTTCCGTTTGATTTGCCGAGGCAAAGACATCTGCCGGCGCCCCTTCCTCGATCTGGGTGCGGAGCGCCTGCGAACCGGCAAAGTTGAAGGAAACGGTGGTCCCTGGGTGTGCGCTTTCGAAGTTCTTTCCAATCTCGGTAAATGCGTCTGAGAGCGAAGCGGCCGCAAATACATTCAGCGTTTGCCGTGTACTTCCTGAGCCGGGAGCAGCCGAGGTGGCCGTCCCGGCCGGTGCACATCCCGCCAGGACCAACACATACAGAAAAACGATCGATACGCGTTTCACCATCACATCCGTGGAATATGGAATTGGTCCCGAATCTCGGCCATCCAGCTTTGAATGAGACGGATCTGACGGAGACGTAGATCAAGACTCAATTGATTGAAAACCTGTCCGGGCGGCAAATCACCAAGCAAATCTTCGAGCCGCGCAATGGTGGAGTTAATCTCTTCATACTGGGATTCGTAGATACGGGCCAGGTTTTCGGGTTGATAAAGCTGGGTGAAGTAAAGACGTGTAAGGAATTCAAGGCGGATGGAACGGGCGGTCGTGCCAAATCCAGTTTCCAGCCACTGGAAGAATCGGCGGCGTCCTGCAGAAGTAATGTGGAGTACCTGGCGTGCGGGCAGCTTCTTTTGCTCGATCACCCGGGCGGAAATATCGCCGCGCTTTTCCAATCGTCTCAAAATGGTGTAGGCCTGGCTCTGACTAAGATGCCAGACATGACCCAGCTCGACTGTAAAACGCTGGTGAAGACCGTACCCATGGCTGGGACCCGCAATTAAAAATCCTAACAATGTATATTCCGGGGATACGTTGCCTGTGTGGTGATCTCTGGATGTCATATATACTCACTGAGTGAGTATATATGACATCCAGAGTTTTCGCAATATGATTTTCCTCTCCATTCAGTCCCAATAAAACAGAGGATCATCTGGCCAGTTGAGCCTTCTTATTACAGGCCCACCTCTTCCTCAGACTTCCCCGCATCCGGGACAAATAGTTGCTGTCCATATCTGTCCGCGCCGAATTTTCCAATCAGATCCTGGGTGGCAGGATCGGTCATAAACTTCATGAAAGCCACGGCTCCATCGTAGTTCACCTTGGGCCACTTCTCCGGGTTGACAGTCATGACGTGATAAACATTCAACAAACCGGGATCCCCCTCGGACAGGATCTCGAGCTGGAGGTTGGCTTTGTTAGCCAGATAGGTGGCGCGATCGGTCAAAGTGTAGGCTCCCTTTTCGGAGGCGATGGTGAGCGTCGGTCCCATGCCCTGGCCGGTCTCAAGATACCAGGTGGGTTTTTCAGCCGCCGGGTCCAATTCCACCTTCTTCCAGATGCCAAGCTCCTTCGTGCTGGTCCCGGATTGATCGGCCCGGGCGGCAAAGGTCGCGCCGGTAGCGGCGATGGCTTTGAACGCGTCCGTAGAGGAAAGGCCCTTGATCCTGGCAGGGTCCTCCACCGGACCGACAATGACAAAATCGTTATGCATGATCAGCTCACGATCCCTGCCCCAGCCTTCCTGCATGAATTGTTTTTCCGCCGCGGGTGAATGCACCAGAAGTACATCGGCATTCCCCTGCTGTCCCATTTCCAGTGCCTGGCCCGAGCCCACTGCAACCGTCTGCACAGTGTAACCGGTCTGATCCTGGAACACGGGGATGAGCACATCTAGCAGTCCGGAATCCTGGGTCGAGGTTGTGGTTGCGAGGATCAAAGCTGGATTAGCAGGCTTGACAGGTGGCTCGGTGGGTGGAACAGACGTTAGTGCCGGGGTGGCAGCGGGTGAACAGGCACTCACCACCATGGCAAACAAAATGATTAAGCTGGCAAGTAGATTTCGGCGTTGCATATTTCTCCTGATGTTTCCATTGATCAATAACGGTCATCAAATTTGTTCTTAATAACCGCAATTCTTAATGCTTTTCACTTTTTGGAATGTTCACTTTTTTCCTACTATAAAGAAATCTGCTCCCCACTGTGCGCAGGGTTGTAACCGGTTAATGAACCGAGTGATTTACGAAAACCCCGGGTTTGAATGTAATCCAACAATGGGGAAAGAGCCTTTTCCTGATCACGCGACAGCACCAGGTCATAGCGCTCTTCAAAAAGCGGAATGAAATCCAGCTCGTGCTGGTGGGCCGCAGCCTGCAGACCAAGGGCGGCATCCGCTTTGCCGGTTTGGATTAGGGTCGCCGCCTCAGTATGCGTATTGACCGTTTTTTGATACCCATTGATCTTTTCAAAAGGGATCTTGTTTTCATAAAAGCGGGCATCCAGCCATAGTCGTGTCCCCGAGCCGGGGTTACGGTTCATGAAACGAACGCCAGGCCTGGTGAGATCCGCAAGCTGCTTGATCTGTTTGGGGTTCCCAGCCGCAACCATGAGGCCCTGGGTACGATGGGCCAGCGTGACAATTTCCACGTTCCGGTCCGGGAAAAGGTGACGGACAAAGGGAGTATTGTATTCACCATTCGTATCCAGAAGGTGCGAGCCGGAAACCTGGCAAAGTCGCTGGCGCAGGTTGACGAGTCCATCCAGCGAGCCAACCGGCAGGCTGAGCAAAGTGACATGGCTTTGAAGATGATCGGCGATCCCTTCCAGGGCCAGGTCATGGCTTCCTGAAAAGATCAACAGCGGCTTACCTGTTCTTGGAAGAATGATCTCACGGATCAGCAGGGCGTCGGCCTGCGCCCGGTAGAATTTTTCAGTGACCTTTCCCGTTTTTCGAATCTCACTTACCTGGACCAGACCTGCCGATTCAAGGATCAGGATATGGTGACGAATCCATGCCGGGGACTGTCTCAAGGTCCGGGCGAGCTGCGTCAGTGTGGCGGGAGAAGCCATGAGCAGGCGCAGTATTTCCAGGCGGCGCGGATCTGCGAGAAGCCTGACATTTTCCAGGGAATGAACGGGTTCGACTTTTCTTATCACGATTAAGTTTTTCCTTAATCGTGAGTCTAAAGCGTTATGCTATAGGCGTCAAGTGTGTTTATTCCTATGGATATTCTCACGTGCAAAATCGGTATAATCTACAAATCCCCCTGAAACACTATATTACGGAGCAGAAGTTCCATTCAACCGGTATACAGTAGCATTCCGGAAGACATGTTCGGTATGATAATTATCGTTTATGAATTCAAGGACAGCCTCAATATTAGACGGCAGATAAGGCCATAGTAGATCCTTTGAAGCACGCTGTTCAAGCCTCCTCTGAGGGTCCAGCGACAGAGCCCGGGCATAATCCATATCAACGATCAGGGCTGGAGGGTGATCGATCAAGTCCTGAAGAAATTGATCACTATATTCCACAGACAGGTCCGCATCGAGCAAGAGGGGATAAGTGATATAGGCGGTCGGTGAGGAGCGATGGGCCATAAAGTTCTCTCCCGGGAAGCCACCCCAAAACAATACCTGCTCATCAGGACGAGTATGCTCCCTGGCATAGACAGCGACCACAGAATTACGTTCTATAGAAGTGCGGTTGAACAAATTTCGAAAAGCATCCTTATTCTTAACAGCCAGGCCGGTAACGCCAAAGACAGCCAGGGCGATAGCCAATGCCAAACCAAGATATACGGGTTTAGAAATCGAATGGAGCACCTTTTCGAGCCGCAAAAAATCCTGGATCGTGTAAATAAAAACCCCAGTCAGTAATGCAATATAAGGAAGCCAGTTAATAAAGTAGTGTGGATACGTTCGATGCGCGGGATCAGTAACAGCGAGAGCAAAGGGGCAACCTAACAAAAGGAACAGGTAAAGAGCGGAGACTTGCTCGCCAGCACGCCACTGCTTCATCGAATGAAGTATGACAAATAGATAGCCAATCATTGCAATCCATCCAACCGCCCCCAGGTTCTTTATACCAGTCTGAAGGATAAAATCATCACCAAGTTTTGTGCCACTATACACCAGGTTATAGGTGAT
>JBLNAU010000224.1:0-4335 GCA_050259515.1 Syntrophothermus sp. | reverse complement strand
TATCCGGAACAGTGGAGCTGATGAAACAGCTCAAGAAAGCCGGGTATCCGGTGTATGGATTGAGCAACTGGTCCGCCGAGACCTTCCCTCTCGTACGCGAGAAATACGAGTTTTTTGACCTCCTCGACGACATCATCCTTTCCGGCGAAGTGGGTGCCATCAAGCCCGACCGTGAATTCTTCGAGATCGCGCTTCAGAGGATCGGCCGGCCCGCCCGGGAATGCCTGTTTATCGACGATGCACTCGCCAATATTGAGCAGGCGCAGAAGATGGGCTTCGTTACCGTGCATTTTATATCCCCTGACCAACTGGCTGAAGAGCTGCATCGTTTGCAGATCCTATAGTATGCATTCAGCTGTTACGTTCGCTATGATAAGATGTAGAGCACGTCCCCCATTCCCCTATACATGGAATTTTCTTCATGGATACAAAAACGCTTCTTTCCCACATTGAGCTCGAGCTGCAGCGACAGGTTTCCCGCCTCGACAGCCCGCGCACCCAGCCCTTCCACGAGATGCTCACCTACCACATGGGCTGGACCGGAGAAGGCGCCGGTCCCGAGGCAGCCGGCAAGCGCATTCGACCCCTGATGGTTTTATTATGTACTGCTGCGGCAGGCGGCGACTGGCAAAAGGCTCTCCCCGCCGCTGCAGCCGTGGAACTGGTTCATAACTTTTCCCTGGTCCATGACGATATCCAGGACAACTCCGCCAAGCGGCGCGGCCGGCCGACCGCCTGGGTCAAATGGGGGGCGCCCATGGCGATCAACGTAGGAGATGCCCTGTTCGTGATCTCGAACCAGGCGATCATGGATCTTCACAAGGATTATCCCGCCGATGTGGTGGTCCGCGCAGCCGTGATCCTGCACAACACCTGTCTTGAGCTGACCCGCGGCCAGTTCCTGGATATGTCCTACGAGGAGCGGAACGACCTGGGTGCGGATGATTACTGGCCCATGGTGGCTGGCAAGACCGCCGCCCTGCTCTCCGCCTGCTGCCAGATCGGCGCACTGCTCGGCGGCGCGGACGAAGCCAGGCAGGACGCCTACCGGTCCTTCGGCCATTACCTGGGCCTCGCCTTCCAGGTGCAGGATGATATCCTCGGCATCTGGGGCGATGAGGCAGTGACCGGCAAGTCCGCAGCCAGCGACCTGGTGGAAGGCAAGAATTCCCTGCCTGTCCTTGCCGGCTTAAGCGCCAGGGGCAAGTTTGCTGCCCGCTGGAAACAGGGACCGATCCAGCCTCATGAAGTCGAGGAGATCGCCCGTCTACTGACGAACGAGGGCGGCTATGGAACCGCCTATGACGCTTCCAGGCAAATGACCGATCTTGCCCTGCTCAACCTCCAGGAGGCGGATCCCCATGGCGAGGCAGGTGCAGCGTTATTCGATCTGGCAGACAAACTGCTCAAGCGCAATCAATAATTCCTGATGTTCCAAGGGGACTCTCCCCGTTCAGGATTGTGTATTGACAGTCCACTTTTGGCTGGCTTATAATGCCATCCGATGCGGGTGTAGTTCAGTGGTAGAACGCTTGCTTCCCAAGCAAGATATCGTGGGTTCGAGTCCCATCACCCGCTCTATGTCGAGGAGTTGCTGCCTCGACATTTTTGTTTGGCAATCTGTAAGGTAGCTGTTATGCTGTCCCCCAAAAGTCATAAGTAAAATTCAAATCGGAGGTCTACCGAGATGACGTCATCGAATGAAAAGACCACGATTATGTATGTGGAAGACAATCTGGAAAATCGCATCCTCGTCCGCCGGATCTTAATGGCCGAGGACTACGCGATCCTTGAGGCGGTGAATGCCGTCGATGCACTGAACCTATTACAGAATAACCGCCCGGATTTGATCCTTATGGATATTAACATGCCGGATATGGACGGTTATACTTTGACTGCAAAGATCAAATCGATGCCCGGGTTCGAGCGCGTTCCGATCCTTGCCCTGACCGCCAACGTGATGCGCGGCGACAAGGAAAAGACCATCGAAGCCGGATGCGATGGCTACATACAAAAACCGCTTGACATAGATCAGCTGATTAGAGAGGTTGAAAGATTCCTCCCGAGGAGAACACATGCCTGAAAACGTACTAGACACGCAACCCATCCGAAAGCCGACCATTCCCAAGGATGCCACCGTCCTGGTCGTGGAGGATAATGTGGCCAATTTTGTTTTGATCGCCCGCATGCTGGGATACCTGGGCATTCATTGCGAGTGGAAAACTTCCGGCTACGAAGTTGTGGAATATGCGGACACGCTCCAGCGCCTGGACCTCATCTTAATGGATATCCGCCTGCCCTATGAGGACGGCTATGGCGCGCTGAAAAAGATCCGCGCTTCCGACAGACTTAAATCCATCCCAATTATTGCGGTCACTGCCGAAGCCAGCGCAGATCAAATGAGCCGGGCGAAACAGTCCGGGTTCGATGGCTTCCTTGGCAAACCCCTCGATCCTGATAAATTCCCCGATCAGATCCGCCGCATCCTCAGTGGAGAAGCAGTCTGGGAATTCAGTTAGTCTTTCCGTTGTTTGGGCATATCCTTGAACAATCATCCGTCATTGATTACTGTTTACTTCATCGTTTCTGGGAACCAGTTACAGGTTATTCAGTATTCCGACCTGCCGAACCGCGAAAATCAATTGACCATTCCGCGCGGGGTCCAGCTCCCATTGGCACAGGTGGAGTCATACCTCAAGGAAGGTCCTGTTTTACTGGATTTACTGGACCAGCCGCCCGTGCCGCCGCCCCTGGCAACGTTCCCGCGCGAATTGGGATGTGAGGCGGCCGCGTATGTTCCAATCCTCCACGAAGGACAACTGCGCGGCCTTCTGCTAGTTGGGGCATGTTCGGGCGAGGACTTGACCGAGGAGATCGTCAATGCCTTCGCACGCACGGTACGTCTGACCGCTTACGCACTTCAGCCCAAAGTTTCCAACACCGAGCCGCTCGATGAGCGCCGGGCTCGTGAATTGAGTGCCATCAACTCATTGGCCATCCACGCGGCCAATACCAGCGACCTGGATTCGTTCTATAGTCTCATTCACGAACAGGTCCGTGCAGTGATCGGCGATTATGGATTTGTCATTGCATTGTACGAGCACAAGACCAACTCGATCAGCATTCCTTATCTATATGAGGAAGGAAATTTCTCCGCGATAGACAGCTTTCCTCTGGGAGAGGGACTTACTTCCATCCTGATCCGCACCGGGGAGCCTCTCATGCTTGTGGAGGACACGGAAAAGAGGGCGGCTGCCATGGGAGCCAAGATCGCCGGGAAACCGGCGCTCTCCTGGCTGGGCGTGCCCCTAATGGCCCGCGGGGAAGCCATTGGTGCTTTGATCATTCAGGATCTTAATCAGGAGCATGCATTTGACCAGGACGACCTGGATTTCCTGGTTTCCGTTGCCAGTCAGGTCTCCGGCGATATGCACAATGTAAGACTTCTCAACGAAAGCAAGCAGATCGCCCTCCAGTTCGAGACTGCGGCGGAGATCGCCCGCGATATCAGCAGCTCCCTCGACCTGGATGAGCTGCTCCAGAAGGCAGTCGACCTGATCCGTACACGCTTCAATTTTTATCACGCCTCTGTTTTCCTCAAGGATCTCCCGGGTGAGTTCGTCGTCATCCGCGAAGCCACAGGTGAGGCTGGCTCCCAGCTCAAACGATCGGGGCACAAACTGGCCGTGGGTTCGAAGTCGGTGGTGGGATACGTGGCCGGCCAGGGCGAGTCGCTGGTTGTCAATGACACCACCCGCGACGCCACCTACTATGCCAATCCCATCCTTCCCTATACCCGCTCCGAAGCAGCCATTCCTTTAAAAGTGGGCGAACGGATTGTGGGTGTCCTGGACGTCCAGAGCAACCAGCTCTTTGCCTTTACGGAGGACAATCTGCGTACCCTTCAAATCCTGGCCGACCAGCTGGCGATCGCGGTAGTCAATACGGAATTGTTTGCAGAGACGCAGGAACATCTTGCCCAGCACCGTCTTCTTCATCATATTACGACCACGGCTGCATCCGGCACCACATTGGATGAAGCCCTGCAATCGGCTGTCAACGGCCTGCAGGTGACCCTGGGCGGCGACCGGGTGGCCATCCTGCTCGCGGATCGTGATAAGAAAATGCTGGAAGTCAAGGCGGCGGTCGGCTATGCCAGCAACGTCTTCTCCATCCGCATTCCGATGGGCAACGGTGTTACAGGCTGGGTTGCGGCTCACCGAAAGACCCTGCGCGTGAACAACGTCCTGCAGGATAGCCGCTATATCGAGGCCAGTCCCAATACCCGCTCGGAGATGGCGATCCCGCTTCTGTATCGCAGTGAACTACTCGGCG
>JBLNAU010000223.1:0-5043 GCA_050259515.1 Syntrophothermus sp. | reverse complement strand
GTGATGGATCATGGCAAGGGCGTGGAGGTCTGGGACCCGGACGGCAATCGCTTCATCGATTTCATGTCCGGCATCGCCGTGCTCTCCACCGGCCATGCCAACCCGCGTGTTGTGAAAGCCGTACAGGAAGCCGCCGAGAAGTTCTTACATATTTCCTCAGACTTCTATCATGAAGGCTGGGTGCGCCTGAGCGAAAAACTCGACGAGATCGCGCCCTTTGAAGAAAATGCAAAAACATTTCTGACCAACTCCGGAACAGAATCGGTCGAGACCGCCATCAAGCTGGCGAAATACCACACCCGCCGCCACAACTTTATCGGTTTCTCGGGCGCGTTCCACGGACGCACCATGGGCTCTGTCGCGTTTACAGCCAGCAAGCCGCAATACCACCGTGGTTTTTATCCCCTGATGCCAGGCGTCACCCACGTCCCATTCCCCGATCCCTACCGGCCGATCCTGCACCAAAAACCGGGCGAGGATTACGGCGAGACCGTGGTCCGTTATATCGAAGAGGAGATCTTCGGACATAACGTTCCAGGCGATGAAGTTGCCGGCATCCTGGTCGAGCCCATCCAGGGCGAGGGCGGTTATGTTGTCCCCCCGGCGGGCTTCTTCCCTGCCCTGCGCAAACTGTGCGATAAATACGGCATCCTGCTGATCGTGGACGAAGTCCAGAGTGGAATGGGTCGCACAGGCAAGTGGTGGGCCATTCAACATTTCGGAGTGGAGCCCGATATCATCACCTCCGCAAAAGGGATCGCCTCCGGGCTGCCGCTGGGAGCATGCATCGCCCGTGAATCGGTGATGACCTGGCCCAAGGGCGCTCATGGCAATACCTACGGCGGCAATCCCATCTCCTGCGCCGCGGCGCTGGCGACCATCGATCTACTTGAAGAGGGATATCTTGCGAATGCCGAGGAAGTGGGACAGTATACACTCGACTGTCTGGAGGAAATACAGGCCCGCCATACTTCCATTGGACAGGTGCGCGGCAGGGGCCTGATGATCGGTGTGGAATTTGTGAAGGACAAGGATACGCGTGAACCCAATGAGGAGATCCGCAACGCGATCGAGACCCTCGGTTTCGAGCACGGACTGCTCCTGCTCGGCTGCGGAAAATCCACGATCCGCCTCGCCCCGCCCCTCTGCCTCACCCGGCAGGAGGCCGACGAAGGACTGGAGATCTTCGAGCGGATCATTACCATCGCCGAAGAACAACAGGGATTACGCTAAAAGATCAAGGCCGAATGTTCGGTTCCAGCAAGAGAAACAAAGAAGAGTCGGGAACTCCCGGCTCTTTTTCAATCCCATCTCAGTTACAACTTTGAGAATCTGGCAGGCAAATCATTTTCCTCCTGTGCAGATTCTGTTCAGGAGGGAAAGCAAACTAGTTCAGAATAGCAACTTTCCTCGGGTGGTCAATTCCGGATCGGATATGTCAGATGCCGGCATTGTTGAGAATGTTCAGCAGCTGCGAAAGTGCGGCGGTCAGGCCGGGATGGGTCACTTCAAAATGCCTGACCGATTCCTCAAGCCGGGCGATCTCCCACTCATTATCGCCTATTTCATTACTTTCTGTCCGGTCCAGCAGGTTTTGGATATCGACGTTCAGCTGGTTGAGCAGTTCGCGGCCTTTTTCATCCACGTGGTTTGTGGCCGCGATCTTCCTATGAAGTTCCTCGAGCGAATTGCGAAGTTCATCATCGTTCATGGCAGACATTCTCCTTTTCAGGATGAAGGACGTTATGAAGACGGCATCGGCTGTTCCCTCTATTGTAATCCAGCTCCCCAAACATGAGTGGTTTGGGGAGCTGGATGATTTCTACCTGCTGCTCTTATTTACATAGTGTCCCTTGACCTTCGTCCCATCCTTGCGGGTATACCCGGCACGCCAGTAGCGTTCGCCGGATCCCGCCTCTGGGCGTTTGCCACCGTCCGAATCGGGACGATATTTATTGCTCCTAGGCTTCGAGCCACTCTTACGGTTTACTGAAGCCCGCTCCTTTTTCCAGGAGCCGTTATCTTTACTTTTCGCTTGATTCGCCATACGGATTAACTCCTTTCTTCCTATTCTCTTTAGAAGTTCCGAGAAATCACAATGTTGCCGCTATATCTACATATACGAAAGAACGACCCAAAATATGCCATATGGGAAGCTTTGATTTTCCGAGAAAAAAGGGAAAGCAGGTAAAATCTCCCGACGATGAAGATTTTTCTGATCCGACACGCAAGTCCGGATTGGGACCGCCGGGATATCCCATACGACATCCACCCCGGTCCCATGCTGACCGAGAAGGGCGAAAAAGAGGCTCAGGCGCTGGCAGAGTTTCTGAAGGAACAGGGTGTGGTCAAGCTCTATTACAGCCCTTTTGAACGAACCACCAAAACTGCCCAGATCGTATCCGCTCGCAATGGGATCCCAGCCATGGAGGAACCAGGGCTAGCCGAGTGGCGGGCCATCGACGAGCCTGAGTTCAGCATGCGGCACCGCATGATTTCCACCTTTGAGCGGGCGGTCAAGGAAAGCAGGGAAACCGGACCCATCGGCCTGGTTTCGCATGGCGGACCCATCGCCTCGCTGCTGCTGGAGCTTGGAATCAACAGGGATGAGCTGGCAAAATATAGGAACCAATTCGATACTACAAACCCGCTCCCTCCTGCGGGCGCATGGGAGATTGAAAAGAGCGACGGGGAGGAACGATGGAATTTCCATCTGGCCTTTAAACCGAGAATAAACGGATCCCAGGCAGCTTGAAGAACACAAGCTTCGGCTGAAGATGTCCATTACATAAAATAGGTCTGCCCGGCGCATGCGGCGGGCAGACCTTAATTACTCACCCGTTCTATATCTGCATTGTATAAGATTTAGGGAGCAAATGCAATAGGCCGTAAGACGCTTTTTTCCATAAGATCAAAGTCGTAAGATGTAACCGTAAGGAAAGCAAATTTTACAATCCTATCAGAAAGCCGTAGAGAGGAGTAGTGCTGCATGTCGATCATTGAGGAATTCGAAAACCAGCTCAGGAAGGATCTTCAGGACGACAATATCAACGGGAGCATGTCTGCAGCAGTGGTTGAAAAAGATACAGTGATCTGGGCCAATGCTTTTGGACCCATCCATAGAAACGGCGACCGTCCAGCCGATGCAAACACAATTTATCGATCTGGCTCGATCACAAAGTCTTTCACAGCCTTTCTCATGATGCAGCTGGTGGAGGAGGGAACAATGGCGCTCGACCAGCCCGTGGAAAATTATCTTCCAGAAATACGGCAGATTGATGGATATTCAAATACAAGCAGATTTACAGTCCATCAGCTTGCCAGCCACACAGCCGGTCTGGTCCGTGAGCCCAAACTGGATAAGGCGGATGCCGGTCCCATTGAGAGATGGGAGGAGAAAGTCCTGCAATCCATTCCACAAACCTCCTTTGAAGCAAAGCCTGGAGAAAAATTTAGCTATTCCAACATTGGATATGGAATCCTGGGGCTCGCGCTTTCCCGCGCCGCGAAGAGACCCTTCATCGAAATGATCGAACAAAGGATCTTTCAGCCCTTGCAGATGGACAATAGTTTTTTTGTGGTGCCCGAACACAAGCTTGGCAACCTGGCACAAGGCATGGGGGGCGGCCCGTTTGGCGATGAGGAAATCGATTTCGAGGGTCCTCAAAAGGAGCATGCAGGACGAGGCTATAAAGTGCCGAATGGCGGTATTTATTCGACGCCTGCCGATCTTGCGAAATTTATGATCTGCAATATGGGATATAGCGATTTACTCGATAAGCAATCCCTGGAACTGCTGCACACCAAACAGACTCCTGAACCTGCCTATCATTGTTATGGCCTGGGATTTGAGCTCTACCAGGACCCATCGATTTCAATTGCAGGACATGCGGGCGGCGTGCCGGGCTATACTTCCTATTTTGGGTTTGAAAAGGAATATCAATACGGGGTTATCCTGATGCGAAACTACAACTGGGGAATGACAAGCTGGGATTTCGGTCCAAAAGTTTTATTACGGAAGCTGGCGGATCTGCAAAGGAACAGGCAAACTCAAATTGTGTCGTTCGGATAGGAGAGACCAGGAGGGAAGAACACCGAAGTCTTCAGGATCACGGAGTTCTGTTGTTATAAATCCCAATGGTAGAATCATTGCATGCGAAAAATTATCGTTCTATCTTTTATTACCCTGGACGGCGTCATGCAGGGACCCGGGGGTCCAACAGAAGACACCAGCGGGAACTTTACGCTGGGCGGCTGGACTGTTCCATACTTTGACGAATTCCTTGGCAACGTGATGGCGGAACAAATGGGACAGCCCTTTGATCTCCTATTAGGGCGAAAAACCTTTGATATCTTTGCCGCCTATTGGCCCCACCATCAGGAGGAGGGATCCGGCATCAATCGAGCCACAAAGTTCGTGGCTTCGAACACATTGACCACGCATGAGTGGAATAAGTCCGTCTTTTTGAATGGGGATGTTGTCAGGCAAATCAAGCAGCTCACAGAAGGAGACGGTCCCGATCTGCAGGTTCATGGAAGCGGAAACTTCATTCAGACATTAATGGCAAACGATCTGGTGGATGAATTCTGGCTCAAGATCTTTCCGGTGACCCTCGGGACGGGAAAGCACCTGTTTGCAGATGGCACGATCCCGGCTGCCTATACCCTGACGGATTCGCAGTCCTCGCCCAGCGGTGTGATCGTTGCCACGCTCAAACGCGCGGGAGAAGTCAAGACAGGATCGTTTTAGAGAGTACTATCTTTCAAAATGATAAGCTTAAGGTTCGCTCAGCGGTATCCGCCGGGGACGGCGGCTAGAGCAAGGTGATGGACGGCAAAGGAGCGAAGCATGGCTCGCAAAATGGTGGGTCTGTTGGTTCTCCTGCTACTGGTTGCGATTGTCATGTTGTTCCTTCAACAGGTACAACAGACAGGCAGGGGTCCAGCGCAGGCGGCGTACACCTCGCAGCCCGATTTTGTAGGCTGGGTAATGGAGGTGGATCCCGGAGCCGGTCACATCCAGGTGGAGTCACAGGCCGACAA
>JBLNAU010000222.1:0-6281 GCA_050259515.1 Syntrophothermus sp. | reverse complement strand
GGGGCAGATCTCCTTGCATGCTCCGCACAGCGACGATGCCTGGGCGAGATGAACAAAATTTTCCCCCAGCAGTCCCGGCGACACAACCGAGCCGATCGGACCGGGATACGGGGCAATCTTTTGGTCGGCCCCAATGTAGGCATGACCGCCGATCTCGCGGAACACCGGGCAGGCATTCAAACAGGCTCCGCACCGGATGCAATAGAGCGCCTCTTTGAGAGGAGAATTCCGCAGGCGCATGCGGCCATTATCCAGGATAATCAGGTGGCGCGCCTGGTTTGGACCTGGCTTTCGCAAAAGCTGGGTATAGACACTCAGCTTCTGCGTGGTAGCGGAGCGCGGCAGCATCGAGAGGAACAGCGCCAGGTCATCCAGTGTTGGCAGCAGGCGCTCCATTCCCATCAGCGCAATATACGTTTTCGGCAGAGTGGTCACCATGCGGCCATTTCCCTCGTTGGTGACGATGCAGATCGCACCGTTCTCAACAATTCCAAAGTTCACACCGCTGATGCCGATATCGGCGGTCAGAAATACCTCGCGCAGTACTTTTCGGGCAGTTAAAGTAAGTGTTGAGATATCTTCCGTGTAGGGTATCCCGAGCTTGTCATGGAAGAGCTGGGCAACATCGTTGCGGCGCAGGTGGACAGCCGGCGTGATGATATGAGCCGGTTTCTCTCCGCGTAATTGCACGATGTATTCGCCCAGATCCGTCTCCACCACCCGGATTCCCTGTGCTTGGAGGACATCATTCAGGTTGATCTCCTCACTGACCATGCTCTTGGACTTGGCGACCAATAACCCCTTGTCCCGGGCCGTTACACCGGCGGCGATCTTCAACATGATTTGTATGGCTTCGGCTGCATCCCTGGCACGGTGGACAGTGACGCCGTTCTCTTCATTCCGGGCAATAAATTGAGAAAGATATTCCTCGAGATGCTCAATGACATGCGCCCGGATGGCATGAGCGCGCTGGCGTCTCTCCTGCCAATCGGGGAGGGCTGCGACAGCAAGCGCGCGACCGCGCAGGCGTCGTTCGGTGTTGGCATCCAGCGCCATTTGCAAGGAGTCGTTGGAAATGTTTGTGCGGATTCGTTTTCTAAATTCTGATGTGCTCATGGCAATGCCCGCGTCTATCGGTGGTTGAGAACTTCCGCGATATGCATAACTCTTTGGATCTTTTTTTGCCTGTGCAATCCGCCTGCGATATGCATGAGACAGCCTGTATCGGTTACCACGAGCGTAGGTGCCTGGGTCGCTTCGAGGTTGCTGATCTTCCTCTTCAACCATTCCGCCGAAAGCTCGGGATGCTCCATGGAAAAGACGCCTCCAAAACCGCAGCATTCCTCGGCATGGGGAAGCTCCACGACCTGGGCCCCCCGCACGTTTGCCAGTAATGCCCGCGGCTGCCGGTTGATATTCATGCCCCGCAAGGTATGGCAGGAGGGATGGTAGGTGAGCGATCCGTCCCAGCGGGCGCCGAGATCGGTCACGCCCAGCTGGTCCACAAGATATTCTGTGAATTCATACACCCTTGCAGCCATGGCTTGTGCCCGCGGCAGCCAGGCAGGATCCTCCTGAAACAATTCAGGATAGCCATGCTTGAACATGTGAGCGCATGAGCCCGAAGGCGTGACGATATCGCCTTTTGTCCGTTCAAATACCCGAATGGTATGCTCGGCAACCGGGCGTGCCTCTGCACGCAGACCCGCATTGAAGTTTGGTTGTCCGCAGCATGTTTGATCGGCGGGGAATTCCACCTTTACACCGAGGCTCTGGAAAATCTCGACGACCGCTTCGCCTGTTTGTGGATAAAACGAGTCAATGAGGCAGGTGATGAAAAGTTGAATGTTTGCCATTTGCTTATTGTAAGCCTGAACTAATCAGTGTTTTATTTCCCGTTTAATCTGGGTGTTTATCATCTTTTGAGAATTAACTGATGTGACCGGAGTAATGTTTTGTATATTTTAAAAATTTTGGAGTTCGCCAGGAAATATCATAAACCCCTTTTTCTTATTAGCTTGCTGCTGCTTTTTTTCCTGGATATATGGGTAATTTCTCAAAGGCCCCTCACGTTATCGAGCGATTCGAGCTGGTGGTTGATCATTCAAAAGGTGGAGGCAGGGCAGGGCTATAAAGCATGCGATCCGGCCTATATTCCAAATTGTGCGATTACAGATCAGACGACAGCGATGCGAGAGCCGTTGCCAGTGTTGTTCTTTGCCTTGGTTGGCAGGTTGACCGGGAATTCACCTTTTGCCTATCAGTTCTCACAACTGGTTTTCAATTTATTGATCTGTTTTTTCATCTACCTTTTTGTACGTGAACTCGGAAACCGGACGCTTGCATTGGTGGCATCCTATGCCTGGGTATTTTATTTATATGGCGTTCATACAGTAATGAATATCAATGGTGACTTAATGGCGGGCGTTTTTGTCATTTCCGGTCTCATATGCTCTACGCGGGCTCTGAGGAAGGGAGCGATAAAAGGCTGGATCCTCTGTGGTCTCTTATTTGGGTTGGCTGTTTTGTCACGTTCCTCGACTTTATTAATCTTTCTGGTGCTGCTCGCAGAAGCAGCGTTTTATCTATGGCGGTCAGGGAATTTCCAGCAAAAATGGTACCATCTCGTGCCGGTGGTGGTTGCCTTTGGCCTGGTAGTTTCCCCCTGGGTAATTCGGAATGAGATCGTGTTTGGAAAGCCAATCCTGGGCACAACCCTGGTTGGCTATAACCTTTACCGCCATAATGCCATTCTTTCTTCGAATGTCTTCCCTCATTATGTGGGTGCCAGTGAGGGGTATCGCGAGGTGAAGGATCTGGTTGCTCGTACTCCACAGCTTCGTCACCCCATCAATGAAGCCAGGGTGGATGAAATTTTCCAACAGGCGGGATTGAAGATCATTCTCGCTCATCCGCTGAAGTACGTGGAACTGTCAGCTTTTCGCATACTTCCCTTATGGTTTGATTATGGCGTCCTGGATCAATACGGAGAAAGAATGATGTTTGTGGATGAGCTTATCGTTATTCAACAGGCGTTTTTACTGGTTTTGTTCCTCATTGGTGTATGGAAAGGGAATTGGTACGTCCGCTTTCTGGCGGTATGTGTTCTGCTTTTTGTACTGGCCTATATGGCAATTGACAGTCAGCTGCGTTATATGATTCCAGTCATGCCGCTTGTTATTGTGATTAGCGTAGCTGGTATCGATTGTTATATCCGCGGTGTGTTGGCCAAAAAATTGCCTTACAGGTTTGGATTTAAGGGAAATCGCTTATGCAGTTGATGAAGGGACGCATGTATTAACCGGCCTGCCAGGAGGATCACGTTTATTAAAAAATCCTGAAAATTTGGTATATTATCTGTATATGAAACAATTTCGTTCAAAATTACCCGATGGATTTAACCTGCCAAAGCGCCTCGTCCGCCTCAGCGACCTGGCTTATAACCTGTGGTGGACGTGGCAGCCCGAAGCTGCGCGCCTGTTTAGCCGCCTGGATGTCGATCTGTGGGAGCGCCTGGGTCATAACCCGATCCGTATGCTCCGAGAAGTGGGACGCCAGCGCCTCAGCCAGGCGGCCAAGAACAAAGCCTACCTTGCAGCCTATGACAAGGTCTTTGCGGATTTTGACGCCTACATGGACCAGGTGGATGATACTTGGACCAGCCGGAACCATCCCGAATTAAGTGGCCGGCCCGTTGCCTATTTCTCCATGGAATTTGGTCTGCATGAGACCCTGCCGATCTATTCGGGAGGCCTGGGCGTGCTGGCGGGTGATCACTTGAAGGAAGCCAGCGATCTGGGACTGCCAATTCGTGGCATCGGTTTTATGTATGCCGAGGGCTATTTCTCCCAGCGCATTACAGAGGATGGCTGGCAGGAAGCACTTAATAACATGCTGGACTTCCACAATCTTCCTGCCCTGGAGGTGTGTGACGATGAGGGAAACCGCTTAACGGTGGAAGTCGAGCTTCCGGACCGGGTGGTAACGCTCGGGCTTTGGGAGATCCGCATCGGACGCATCCCCCTCTACCTGCTCGACTCAAACCTGGAACCCAATTCCGATTTTGATAAACAATTAACTGCCCGCCTGTACTGGTCCGATCTGGATCGCCGCGTGATGCAGGAACTCCTGCTTGGTGTGGGCGGTGTCCGGGCTCTGCGTGCCCTGGGATACAATCCGTCCGTCTGGCACATGAACGAGGGCCATGCTGCCTTCCTGATCCTGGAGCGCGCCCGGGAGCTTGTCGCCGGGGGTGACACATTCGAGCAGGCGATCCAAAAAACGCGCGCCCAGAATGTATTCACCACCCACACGCCGGTTGCCGCTGGGAATGATGAGTTCCCGCTGTGGCTGATCGAAAAATACCTTGCAGCCCTTTGGCCGGAGCTGAAGCTCACCCGTGACCAGTTCTTTGATATCGCACGTCACCAGATGCCTCAGGGAGAAACCTTCAGCATGGGCATCCTGGCGCTGCGAAACTCTGAGGGACGTAACGCAGTCTCTGAGCTCCACGGTGATGTGTCCCGCAAGATGTGGCATTTCCTGTGGAAGGAAAAGGACCTGGATCAGGTGCCGATCACTCACATCACGAACGGTGTGCACGTGGCCAACTGGCTGGCACGCCGGTTGCGCGTTCTACTGGAACAGTATCTCGGCAGGGATTGGATGGATCGTCTGGATGATCCCGATCTTTGGACGCAAATCGATAAAATTCCCGACGATGCCCTGTGGAATGTGCGCCTGCACCAGAAACGGAAACTATCCTCCTACCTGCGTGAGCGCGTTCGGGATCGCTGGCGGCATGGCGGTTTCCACCCCGTGCAGGTCGTCTCCTCGGGCGTTCTGATCAATCCCTACGCATTGACCATTGGTTTCGCCCGCCGTTTTGCCACCTATAAGCGGGCAAGTCTTGTGCTGACCGATGTGGAGCGATTAATCGATATCGTCAACCGGCCGAACATGCCGGTGCAGATCATTTTTGCCGGCAAGGCGCACCCCGCCGACGAGCCAGGGAAACAGCTGATCCAGCAGGTCTATCGCCAGGTCAAGCGCGCCGAAACGGGCGGGCGGATCGTCTTCGTCGAGGATTACGATATGAACCTGGCGCGCTATCTGGTCCAGGGTGTGGATGTGTGGATGAACACACCCCGCCGGCCGTATGAGGCCAGCGGTACATCCGGAATGAAGGCGGCGGTCAACGGTGCCTTGAACTTCTCGGTTTTGGATGGTTGGTGGCGCGAAGCCTATAATGGTCGCAACGGCTGGTCGATCGGCGAAGACCGCGATCTGGGTTCCCCGGCGGTTCAGGATGAGGAGGACGCTGAGAGTTTGTACGCCACCCTGGAAAACCAGATCATCCCGCTGTATTACGACCGCGACGCGAAAGAGATCTCCCACGAGTGGATCGCCCGCATGAAGGACTCCATGAAGACCAACATCCCGCAATTCTCCACCCGCAGGATGGTCAAGGAATACGTGGAACGCTTGTATGTGAAGGCATTGAAATAATACGGACTTGACTTATGCTTCCTGAAATTACGGTTACCGACCTTTCGGAAAAATTGAAATCAGAAGATGCATTCATTCTGCTGGATGTACGCGAGCCTCACGAGCTTGGGTATGCCAAGTTAACAGACAGACGGATGGAAGCCACCCCCATGAGTCGACTGGCGCGCGAAGGCACAAAGGCATTGTCTGAAGCCGCCCAATCACAGGCTGCGACCATTTATGTGATGTGCCACCATGGCAACCGCAGTGCCCAGGTCACCGCCTGGCTCGCCCAGCAGGGATGGACGAATGTCTTCAACGTGCGCGGTGGAATCGATGAATATGCGCGACAGATCGATTCGGGGATTGGGCTTTATTAATGGTTTAAAGATTTGAAGGTTTAAGAGAAAAAAAGGTTGAGATTTCTCTCAACCTTCAACTTTTTAAACCTATAACCTTATCAATTAAGCATTACTTCTGAAAAACGAACTCCCCGTTTCTATAGAAAAGCTCTCCGTCCACCAGGATCTCCGAATCCGTGCGCATATCACAGATCATATCCCAGTGAATGGAGGATTTGTTGTGCGAGCCGGTTTCCGGGTAGCCCGCGCCTAACGCCATGTGGAACGTGCCGCCGATCTTCTCATCGAACAGAATGTTGCCCGTGAACTTATTGATGTCGAAGTTGGTCCCGATCGCAAACTCACCGACGTGGCGGGCGCCTTCATCGGACTCGAGCATCTTCACCAGGTAGGCCTGATTCTTCTCTGCCTGCGCGATTTCCACGCGGCCGC
>JBLNAU010000221.1:0-6628 GCA_050259515.1 Syntrophothermus sp. | reverse complement strand
AGCCTATCTACAGTTCCCGATCAGCGCTGTGACCGAAACGACCGGGGATCTGGAGGCACGCTGCGTGGTCCGCTTGAATGAACTGCTGGTCTCCTGCTTTGCCATCCGCACCATTCTGGATAACCTGCCCGGCGGTCCACTGACGGTGAAGATGCCGCGCAAAATTCCGGCCGGCGAAACGGTCTCACGTGTGGAAGCTCCGCGTGGCGAGCTGTTTTATTACATCAAAAGTGAAGGCGGGGAGAGACCATCTCGCATTCACGTGCGTACGCCCAGCCTGTGCAACTGGGTATCGGTCCTGGAAAAAGCGGTTGGGCGTCAATTGGCGGACGTCCCCATGCTGATCGCTGGCATGGATCCGTGCTTCTCGTGCAACGACCGCCTCATCACGGTCGCGGGCCCGACCGGGCGAAAAACATTATCCTGGAGCCAGCTGCGCGACCACGGGATTGAGTTTTACAAATGAACACACTGACACCCCTTGTTTCTCTTCTGCTCTTTCCCGCCGGGCTGACATTGATTTTTACCGGCATGTTTTATGAATGGATCGACCGCAAGCTGGTGGCTCGTTTCCAGAACCGCGTGGGCCCACGCTGGTTCCAGCCTCTTGCAGACATGGTAAAGCTGTTCGGCAAGGAACAGATCACACCCGGTCTTGCCAATACCTTCCTGTTCTTTGGCCTGCCTGTGATCGCGATTGCGGGAGCCCTGACCTCTGCGTTGTACGTGCCACTGATGGGGTTGACACCTGTTCACAGTTTCGCCGGCGATTTGATCGTGACCGTGTATCTTCTTTCCCTGTTGACCATGTGCATTGGTCTTGCAGGCTGGAATACGAGCAGTCGTTTTTCCCTGATCGGCTCCACCCGGGCCCTGACCCAGTTGTTCGCTTATGAAGCGCCATTCCTGCTGGCTCTGCTGGGACCTGCTCTCGTCGCGGGAAGCTGGCAGATCAGCCAGATCAATGGGTATGCACAAAGTCACTGGATGGCCTTTACCCAGCCTGTCGGCTTTATCGTCGCGTTGATCGGCTTGATGGGAAAGCTGGAGCTTCCGCCCTTCGACTCCCCGGAGGCTGAAACAGAAATTGTGGCCGGCGCGCTCACCGAGTATAGCGGCCGGGGACTGGCGATCTTCAAGATGGGCAAATACATAGAATTGATCGTTGGCATCACACTGGTATCGGCTTTTTATCTGGGCGGTTTGAGCGGCATCCTGCCCTTCCTGCTTAAGACACTGGCTGTCCTGCTGTTGATGTCCCTTCTGCAAACCCTGTTGACCCGTCTGCGCATCGATCAGACTGTGGGTTTGTGGTGGCGGTTTGGTACGATCCTGGTCCTGCTCCAGATCGGGCTGATCATTATCCTGAGGAGTTACCCGCTATGAGAATTGGCACGATGCTGATGGATGTACTCAATTCCTTTTTTACAAAATCCGCCACGCAGCTTTATCCTGCCGTACGGACCGAGCCGCCCAAGCGCTACCGCGGCGCCCTGGATTATGATCCCAAGCTGTGCACGGGCTGTGCTTTGTGCGTAAAGGACTGTCCGTCGAATGCCATCCAACTGGCCATCATCGACCGGGCGAAAAAGAGGTATGTGCTTAAATATGATATGGACCGCTGTGTGTACTGCGGTCAATGCGTAGTCAACTGCAAATTCAAATGCATGGGAATGACCCATGACGACTGGGAGCATGCAAAAATAAAAAAGGACTTTGCAGTCTATTACGGAACGGATGAGGATGTCTCTCAATTCCTGGCAAACAGATCTGCACCCGTTGCTGGAGCAGCAGTCAGCCCGGCAAAATAGACCGCCAAGGATTGCCATTCTTGGGATCGGCAATGCCCTGCGCTCGGATGACGCGGCTGGGATTCTGGTCGCGCGTGGGCTGGCACAAAGCCGCATCGCGCGGGAACTACACTTTGTCCGGGTGATCGATGCCGGTCATGCGCCTGAAAACAGGACCGTCGAGTTGCGCCCTTTTGACCCGGAACTGGTCATTCTGGTCGACGCTGCCGAAATGGGCAAAGCACCGGGCGCTGCCCACTGGGTCGGGATCGATGAGATCGATGGCATGAGTGCTTCGACCCATAGCATGCCGCTCTCGATGCTGGCAAAGTATTTAACTCTCGAGTTTGGTTGTGAGGTAAGAGTCCTTGGCATTCAACCTCAATCCAATGAGCTAGGAGAGTCGATCAGCCGTGAAGTTTTAGGATCTGTGGAAAAAATCGTGCAGGGTTTGGCCCGATTCTTGAGCTCCTTTTCCTCCGCAGAATTTCAGATTTGAATTGACATTCTTTTCCATTCGTGTATAATACGGTGCGCACGCGGCACTTTTAAAGTACAAAAACGGCCGGCTCGCTCACTGATAGAGCAACCAGCAGTTCGCATAAACAAAATGGCTCCGTAGCTCAATGGTAGAGCAGTTGACTCTTAATCAATTGGTTGAGGGTTCGAATCCCCCCGGAGTCACCAAAATGGAAGTCCGACTGATCACAGTCGGACTTTTCGATTTTGAAACCATAATGATTATTAAGCTATACCGTAAGGAATAAACAGTATTGGAATTAATGGGCTAAAAGGGTAAAATAGCCCCCTAAATCTAACTGAACCTCCACAAAAGATGAACCGTCTTCTCCTGGTCAGTGGGTCGGGGGTTCAAGTCCCTGGTCGGTCACAATAAGTTTCCAAAAACTCTTTTGTGTTTTGCAGATACTGAACGAAAATTCCAATGCGTCTACAAAACCGTGTGCATATAATACACTTTTGAAACTCGAAAGAGTGCACGCGGGAGAATGGATGAGCCTGTTGATGGCTCCGTTCGTGAAAATCAATGTGGAAATTTGAGGTCTCATGGCTGTTTCCTGGTATGTCGTTCGCAGCAAACCCAACAAGGAAGAATTTTTAGCCGGACAGCTAACCGCCTACGGTGTGGAAGTTTTTTATCCAAGCATCCGGGTAAAGACTGTGAACCCGCGTTCGCGTAAGATCAAGGCCTACTTCCCCAGCTATCTGTTTGTGCATGTGGATCTGCAGCTGGTCAGCGCCTCGAATTTGCACTGGATGCCCGGAGCTGTGAACCTCGTCAGCTTCGACGGAGAGCCAGCCCCTGTCCCCGACGTACTTATTACCGCAATAGAGCGTCAGGTCGAACGAATCAACAATTCCCAGAAAAGCATGCTGCAAGATCTGAAACATGGGGATAAGGTGAAGATCCAGGAGGGTCCGTTTGCTGGCTATGAGGCGATCTTCGATGAGCAGATCCCGGGCCGGGAGCGGGTGCGCGTTTTGCTGAATTATCTCCAGAGCCGGCATATCCCTGTGGAATTACGGGAAGATCAGATCGAGCGTTCCAAGAAATAAAAGCTGCTGGAAAATGAAGATTCTACTTTTCGGCGCAATGGGTCAGCTCGGCAGCGAGCTGCAGTTGACATTGGCTCCCTGTGGCAATATAGCTCCCTACGATATTCACAATCTTAATCTCGAAAACCTGGAAGCTGTCCGTCAAACCATCCGGGCAGAACATCCGGATGTCCTCGTCAATGCTTCCGCTTACACGGCTGTGGACCAGGCGGAAAGTGAGCCTGAGAAAGCATTTAAAGTCAATGGAGAGATCCCGGGTCTGCTGGCGGATGAGTCTGCCAGGTTAAATGCTTTTTTGATCCACTATTCCACCGATTATATTTTTGATGGAAACCAGAAGACGCCGTATCTGGAAACCGATCAGCCCAATCCATTGAGCGTATACGGGAAGAGCAAACTTGCCGGTGAAGAAATAATCAGGTCAGGCAATGCGAATTATCTTATTTTACGGACGAGCTGGGTCTACAGTAGGAACCGAAGCAGTTTTGTCACCAAAGTCCTGGAATGGGCGCGCAAGCAGGAAATTTTAAAGGTGGTGAGCGATCAGGTAAGCAATCCCACCCGGGCGCAGACGCTGGCCGAGGTCACGGCCCGGCTGCTGGACAAGGGCCTCGGTCCCCTGAGCGAGCATCGCGGCCTCTATCATGTCGCCGGCAGCGGATATGTCAGCCGCCTGGAATGGGCCAGGAAGATCCTCGAGCTGGATCCACGTAAAGACGAGCAAAAAGTTCGTGAGATAGTACCGGCTCTCACCTCCGACTTTCCAACCCCCGCACAGCGACCGTTATTCTCGGCGCTGGATTGCAGCCTCTTCCAATCCATCTTTGAGATCCCCCTGCCTCGCTGGGAGGATGATTTATTTCTGACCCTCACTCAATAAGAACGATTTTGAATGTCAGAAGATGGAAGGCACGAGACCCCGGTGCCTTCTGTTTTTTTAACATAGCAGGCCTGCAGGGCCTCCATCCTAAAACCTGGGGATTTTGTCCAGGCGGGTGAAATTCGCTTCTGTCACTGCGTGCCTTTGAACAGTGTATACTTTAAGACCTATGAAAAACAATCCTGTATCCATGATCGTGATGGCTGTGCTGATCGGGGTCGTAGTCTGGATGACGGTTCCCTCCTTGTCGGGGGTTGAGTTGCCTGTTGTGAATATGTCCGCCATGGGCTCGGAGAATATAAAAGCCCGTGTAAAGGAGATCATTGAAGAGGGGGAGGTTACTTTAGGGGAAACGGTCCAGCGCTACCAGGTGGCGCGCGTGGAATTACTGGAAGGCCAATATAAAGGGATCGTCATGGAGATGGACTATGGCCGCCGCCAGATCCTCTCCAACAACGTTTATCTGCGGAATGGAGATGAAATCCTGGTTACCATCGGCTCCCGCCCGGATGGCGTTCTCACCGTTTACTTTGCGGATTTCGTACGGATCAACTCCATTCTCTGGCTGGTCGCCATTTTCATCGTGACCATACTGATCCTCAGTCGCTGGAAAGGATTGAGATCCCTGCTCAGTATGGTGCTCAGCCTGGCAATCATTATCGGGTATATCATCCCGCATATCCTTGCCGGGGAGGAGCCCCTGCGGGTGAGCATAACGGGTGCGATTGTCCTGCTGATGGTCACGCTCTACCTGACGTACGGCTGGAATCTCAAGACTCACGCGGCCGTCCTGGGCATGGTCATTGTCCTTCTGCTTACGGGTATGCTGGCAGGCCTTTTTGTGTACACCACCCGCTTGACCGGTTCAGGCGACGAAAATGCGCTCTTCCTTATGCAGATGTTGAACACCTCGATCAACCTGCGCGGTCTTTTGCTCGGCGGGATGATCATCGGCGCACTGGGTGTGCTGGACGACTTGGTGACGACCCAGTCCTCGGCGGTGTTTGAGCTCCATCACATCAACCCTGCGCTGGAATTCGGCGAGCTGTTCCGGTCCGTGATGCGGATCGGTCAGGATCACGTCGCGGCCACGGTGAATACGCTTGTGCTGGCATACGCCGGGGCTGCGCTCCCCATGTTGCTCATGTTCTCGCTGGGTCGCGGGAATTATGGGACTTTTGTCAACTTTGAGTTTGTGGCGGAGGAAATTGTCCGCACAATCGTTGGGTCGCTGGGATTGATCGCGGCTGTCCCATTGACGACTGCCATTGCGACCCTTTTCGCTCTCCGGGCGGAGACGCTTGGAAAATGGGGCCGGTACCTTGGTCCGGCCGAGAGCGGAGAATCGCATAGTCACGCGCATTGATCTGAAGATGCAAGTTTGCAACCTTTCGCTCTGTCCAGCGTAGAGGAAATACAAGGAGCACGAGTGAACGATGAACTTTCCTGGGTCATCCAGGCTCAGCAGGGCAGCGACGAAGCGTTTACCAGGCTCGTCGAGGAACATCAAACGCACGTCTATAACCTTTGTTACCGCATGCTCGGAGAAGCCGAAATGGCTGAGGATGCCGCACAGGAGTCTTTCCTGCGCGCCTATCAGAACCTGCACCGCTATGACCGGAGCCGGCCCTTTGCCACCTGGCTGCTGTCCATTGCCGCTCACTACTGCATCGACCGCCTTCGACGGAGAAAACTTTCGATCTTTTCCATCGACGAGGAGAACGAGGATGGCACAACCTACGAGATTGCCGACCCTGCCTCGCTCGACCCGGAAGCGGAATCCGTCAAACGTGAGGACCGCGATCATTTGCATATCCTCCTCAAAGACCTGGATCAAACCGACCGCGCTGCCGTCATTCTGCGTTACTGGTATGACTTTTCCGAACAGGAGATCGCCGAGTCGCTGAACCTGACGGTCAGTGCAGTCAAAAGCCGTCTGCACCGATCCCGGCGTATGCTGGCCGGAATGTGGCAGGAAAACCAACCTCGCACTCGCACCGAAAGGAGGCCCCATGAATCACCGGCCTTTTGAAGACTGGCTGCTGAACGACATGTCCCTTACCCCTGAGCAGAAGCACGAGCTAGATCTGCACGTGCGAAGCTGTACCTATTGTGCTGCCCTGGTGGAAACCGGGATGGTATTGAAAACTGTGAAGAAAGCATCCCCCCAGGCAGGGTTTGCTGCCCGGTTTGAGACACGCCTGGCCGCACGCAAGGCAGTCGAGCGGCGGCGCCGGTATCTGGGCTCGATCCTGTTTACAGCAGGAGGTTTTGCTCTCCTGGTCTGGCTGGCATTTCCCTATCTTGTTTCCTTCCTTTCCGCGCCGGCGAGCTGGATTTCCGTCGTAGTGGAGTGGATCGTATTTTTGATCACCACATTCCG
>JBLNAU010000220.1:0-3434 GCA_050259515.1 Syntrophothermus sp. | reverse complement strand
GTCGACACCTATGGCGGCATGGGCCGTCATGGCGGCGGCGCTTTCAGTGGCAAGGATCCCACCAAGGTGGACCGCTCCGCTGCCTATGCTGCCCGCTATGTGGCCAAGAACCTCGTGGCCGCGGGGATCGCCGACCGCGTCGAAGTCCAGGTGGCCTATGCCATCGGTGTTGCCCACCCGCTCTCGGTCAACGTGGAGACGTTCGGCACCGCCCGGATCGCCGACGAAAAGATTTCGGCATTGATCAACGAGTTCTTCGACCTGCGCCCCGGTGCGATCATCCGTGACCTGGGCCTGCGCAGGCCGATCTATCGCAACACCGCTGCCTATGGACACTTCGGCCGCGATGATATCGAGTTCCCCTGGGAGCGCACGGACAAGGCCGAAGCTTTGAAGAGCGCTGCAGGATTGTAAGAGCGGTTTTAGGTTGGATAGTTGAAGATAATGAGCCCCTGACAAGTCAGGGGCTCTTTGTACCAGCTCAGCTGCTCAGCGATGGTCTTTGACCCCGCTGTCAATTTTTGACCGAAGGTCTGTTTTTGTTACTCACCTATTAAGACCTGCGGTCCAGCCATTGGCTCGGTCGGAGACCTTCGCCAAGCCAGCCAGGTGATTAGAACCGATCCAGCCTCAGCGGCTGAAGATCAACCTCCGTTTTTTCTCCACAGACCAGCTGCGACACCAGTTTCCCCGTCACCGGACCCAGGGACATGCCCAGCATGGCGTGCCCGGCCGAGACGATCAGGTTGCTGAACTCTTTGGAGCGGTCGACCACCGGCAGTCCATCCGGCGTGCAGGGACACAGGCCGCGCCAGATCTCGAGCACCTGTGCGTCGGCGAGGCCCGGCAGATAGGAGGTCGCCGAGCGGCGGATCGCGTCGAGGCGCCGCGTATTGAACGACAGGTCCATGCCGGCCATCTCCAGGGTCCCAGCCAGGCGGAGCGCATCCCCAAGCGGGTTGACCACGACGCGTGCCTCGCCAAAGAATAACGGGAGCTTTGGAGAGGGATCCGGATTTTCCAGTGTGAGGCTGTATCCCTTGGCGGCCTGGATTGGGATCTTCAGTTTTAAGGCTTGTGCCAGATCAGGCGTCCACGAACCGGCAGCCAGGACAACCTGGTTCGCATGGAATTCTCCACGCGTCGTGCGGATGCCGGTGATCCTTCCCCTGGATGTTTCAAATCCCATCACCTCCGTATTCGTACAAATCTCTGCTCCCAGCCCGGCTGCTTTTTCGGCCAGCCCGGCCACGAACCGGTACGGATCGATGTGCCCATCGCGCGGGTAATAAACGCCTCCCATTACCTGCGGCAGCAGGGCAGGTTCCAGATCATGAACCTCGCTTTGATCCATCCATTGAACCGGGATATTGAACTGCTCAAATAGATGGACCTCCCTGCCCTCCTTCTCCAGCCTCTCCCTGGAAAGACAGACCCATAAAGTTCCATTGCGCCTGTAACCGAATTCAAACCCGTCGATCCTGGCCAGCTCATCGTACAGGTACGCGCTGGTAAACAAAAGGTCTCTCAACACCGGCAGGGAACGCAGCATCACCGACCTGCGGCTGGCCAGTACAAACCGAAGAAGCCAGTTGAGCAAATCCAGGCTCAGGCGCGGCTTGATATAAAAGGGACTTTCCGGGTCAAGCAGCCAGCGCAAGCCGTCCCCCAGCGCGCCCGGGGAAGCCAGAGGCAGGCAGTCACTCGGGACGATCAAGCCGCCGTTGCCATACGAGCAGCCGGAGGCGATGTCATCCTTCTCAAGCAGGAGGACATCCAGGCCTTTGGAGGCCAGAAAATAAGCAGAACAAACCCCAATGACCCCTCCACCGATGATCGCGACATCATGATCTGTTTTCATGGGAACTCTCCATTGCAGGGTTGAATGCGTCGATTATAGCAACGAAAGCAAAGCGCCTCTGGAATTCAGAGGCGCTTGTGATTTTGTCCTGCAAGGAGGTCTTTAGCGATCAGGGACCCACATAGGTTTGCTTCCTGGATTCGAAGGCGTCGAAATAATAGGTACCGATGGTGCCCGCGTCCACACCTGCTAACGCGCCTATCAGTACTCGATCGATCCGCCGTGTATCATTGTCGATGCCGGTTAGATCCGCCTGTTGTGCGCCATCCAGCCATACGGTCAGCCCGCCATTGTTGCTGCCTGCACTTGTCGCGGACCGCCAATCCAGCTCGATGGCATGCGGGGCATCAGTGAGCGTGATCCAGCCTGTCTCCGTCCAGGTTGTCGCATCGTCCACCAAGCCTGCACGGAATTGATAGCCACTTGCAGAGTAACCGAATTCCACCCGCAGCACCACGGTCGAAGAACCACTATATCCACGGAGAATGATGTGTGCATTGCCACTCGCCATGCTGATCGAATTCGGATCGAAATAGAATCGGACCCGATAACGCGGCTCGGCATTGGGATGATCCGAGGTGACCGAAATTACGTTTGCATCGTCGATCACAGCCTGCAACCCCTGGCTGCCTACGAGGGCGGCCGCAGGAGAAACACTCAGATCGCCGGCGTCGACGGCGCTGGCAGACCAGGCAGAGAGGTTCCCCGATTCAAAGCTATCTGCAAAGATCACATCGGTCCCCGCAGAGGTCGGCGTCGGCGTATTCGTGTTGGTTGCCGTCGGTGTCATGGTGGGCGTCGGAGTAACGGTGGAGGTCGGTGTATTGGTTGGCGTCGGTCCCTGGGTGGGAGTATCCGTGGGTGTGCCGGTCGGTGTATAGGTAAAGGTGGGCGTGGCTGTGTTTGTAGCCGTAAAGGTCGGGGTTGCCGTTGCCGTATTGGTGGGCGTATTGGTTGGCCCCGGCGTTGGAGTGGGTCCCAGGGAAAGGAAGTTAAAGGCGTCCACATCGTTGGTACCCAGGCCCCAGGTGCTGCCATCGAAGTACAGGGCCGAAGAGTAACTGCAGGCGGTCACACTCCCGATGGAGGTGGGCATGCAGACAAACACATCCTCATCCGCGCCGGCCACGCCGTTGACCGAGAAGTCGCCCAGCGTGGAAAGATAGATGCTTCCATCGGAGAGGACATCCGCCGCGTCGATGTCTTCGTTGCTGCTGTCCGCCAGCCCGACATCCGAGCCGTCAAAATATTGTTTCCAGCTCCCGCTGGTGACATCGCCCAGGGTAGTGGGCGTGAAGGCCAGCAGGTCTTCATCGTTGACTCCGCTGAGGCCCGGGACAGAAGGATTGCCGGTGGTGGAGAGCAGGATGCGCCCATCTGCGAGCAGGCTGAGTGCATCGATGCTATCGGCGGTCGAATCCAATCCCACATCCGACCCATCCAGGTACATGCTGAAAGTGCCGGCTGTGTTCGAGCCCAGGGAAGTCGCATCGAAGCGCAGGATATCCTGCGAGGTGGCCGCAATCCCATTGACGGTGACCGAACTGCTGAAGGACATCAAAATGGAATCGGC
>JBLNAU010000219.1:0-4848 GCA_050259515.1 Syntrophothermus sp. | reverse complement strand
CCTATGTCATCCAGTGGTGCAGTGAAAATGGGCGCAGCGAGTTCGACTTCATGCGCGGGGATGAGGAGTATAAATATCGATTTGGGGGAGTGAATCGACTTGTAATGCGGGCAAGAGCAATTAAGCCATAAACGGTGTATCATAAAAGTTGAATTGGAGGCAGCTTATGCGTGACATTACCAACGAAATCCTGGAACTGATCCGCCGCACCTCGTCCAGCCTGCCAAAGGATGTGGAGGAGCGCCTGCGGGCATCCATCGAGAAGGAGGAGCCGGGCTCGGCGGCGCGCGGCGCGCTGGAGACGATCCTCAAGAATATTGAATTGTCGCGGGCCAACTCCACACCGATCTGCCAGGATACAGGCACGCCCATTTTCTACATCCACTATCCCGAGGGCTGGAGCACGCGCAGGCTCCGGGAGCAGGTACGCGCTGCGATGGCGGAGGCGACCAAACGGTCCTATATGCGCCCGAATGCAGTGGATGCGATTTATGATAAAAATTCAGGGAATAACCTGGGCGGAGCGGATTTCCCGTATATCCATTTCGAAGAGGTGGATGCCGACCAGCCGCTGGTCGTCGAGCTGATGCTGAAGGGCGGCGGCTGCGAGAACGTCGGCGCGCAGTATTCCCTGCCCAACAGCAACCTGGGGGCAGGACGTGACCTGGCAGGCGTCCGCAAGGTGGTGCTGGATGCTGTCCAGAAGGCACAGGGACAGGGTTGCGCGCCGGGCATCCTGGGTGTATCCATCGGCGGCGACCGCGGCTCTTCCTATCTTAAATCCAAGGAAGTGCTGTTCAGTAAAATGGGGACCCGCAATGAAGACCCCAAGCTCGCCGAGCTGGAGGAGCGCCTGACCGGGGAAGCCAATGAAATGGGCATTGGCCCCATGGGCTTTGGTGGCAAGACCACCGTCCTGGATACCAGGATCACGGGCATGCACCGGTTGCCTGCTTCCTATTTCGTATCTGTATCCTACATGTGCTGGGCCTACCGCCGGCGGAAGCTGGTTATCAATGACGACCAGGTGGAATACGATTAATTAACCACAAAGGACACAAAGGGTCACAAAGGTTTAATATTAAACCTTCGTGCACCTTTGTGACCCTTCGTGGTGAAAAAGGACTCATTATGCGTGAGATAACCATACCGATCAGCGAAGAAACCATCCGCAGCCTGCATGTGGGGGAGCCGGTAGAGCTCAGCGGGATCATGATCACAGGACGGGATGCCGTCCACAAGTGGATGAGCGAGACCTTCATCAAAAAGACGCGCGAGCCGCAGGGCAATGACCCGGAAGTATATGAAGAGATCAAAAAGTATCTCGACCAGGGAGTGCTCTATCACTGCGGGCCTGTGGTCTCAGGCCTCGATACGAAGCAGTATAAATTTGTGGCCGCGGGCCCAACAACATCCACCCGTGAGGAGCCGTACCAGGCAGGTGTGATGAGACATTTCAACATCCGGGGAGTGATGGGCAAGGGCGGAATGGGTCCCAGGACTCTCAAAGGATGCATGGAAACCCCGGGTGTCTACTTCCACGCCATCGGTGGGGCGGCCTCCTTCCTGGCCCAGACCGTGCAAAGGGTTTTGGGGGTATTCAAGCTGGAGGAGTTCGGAGTCCCCGAAGCGATGTGGGTGATCGAAGTGAAGAACTTCCCGGCGGTGGTGACCATGGATTCGCACGGGGAGAGCCTGCACAAGGTGATCGACGAGGAATCCCAGAAAGTGCTGGCTGATCTCTTGCAAAAGGCATAGGATTTTCTCCGGAAACTCGACCCAATTTGTAACTTTAATCCCCCAAATGGTTGTTTGCTCATAAATGAGCCCTGCCCTATACTTTCCGGGTGAGGTTGTTCAGATCACCAAAGGAGAGTAAATACATGATCAAATATCGTTCCTTCCCAAGAGCCCTTCTACTTGTTTTGGTACTGCTCATGATGTTGAGCAGTACCGCTTTAGCCGAAAAAGGTGGACCTGGGACTTCAACCGGAACCGGACAGGTATTCTTCCCCAATCCTGTTGCTCAACTCCAGGATCAGTCGCTTACCGATCAAAAAGACGCCAACTATCCCGCATTACAGCCAGCTTATAAGATCGTGACTCTGACGAATCTGGATGGCAGCGGCTATCTGCGGGGAGATTGGGCCAACATCCGCGGCGAGACGAGTACTCCCGCGTTCTCGGAGACCAATACCTTCATTTATACGCGGGATGACGACCGCTTCGAACAAGTGATGGCCTACTACTGGGTGACCGAAGCGCAGAAATATATTCAAAGCCTCGGCTTTGGTTCCACGCTTCGCCCGGTCAACATGGAGTCACAGGATATCCGTATCAACCAGTACGGCATCGACAATTCCTATTCCTGGGACAAGCATGATGTCCTGCGCTTCGGCAAAGGTGGCGTGGACGATGCCGAGGACGCGGAAGTGATCCTGCACGAATATGGGCACGCCATCCAGGATTCCCAGATGACACCTTTTGGCTTTGGCGGCTCCGAAGAAGCAGGAGCGATCGGAGAGGGCTTCGGCGATTACTTCGCAGTGACCGTGACAAATGTGATCGCCCCCACGCCCGACCCGGCTTGTGTCGCCGATTGGGATTCGGTTTCCTACACCTCCACCGTTCCTCATTGCCTGCGCCGTGTAGATCAGAACCTTCATTATCCCGAGGATATGAACGGCCGCGTGCATCACGATGGACAGATCTGGTCACGGGCTTTATGGGATATTCGCAGTGCGCTTGGCCATGTCAAAGCAGATACGATCATTTTGGAAGCCCAGTTCCAGTTCGCGCCTGACACTTCCATGCCGGCTGCAGCACAGGCCACCGTGGAAGCCGCTCAATCCCTGTACGGAACGACCGAGGCGAATGCTGTTTTGGCCGCTTTCCAGGCGCGGGGCATTCTGCCATAACCCAGACACTTAATGCATCAAAACAGGAGCAGCTAATTTTGCTCCTGTTTTCTTTTTTGTGTTTACCAGTAAAATGGGGGCTACACCAAAGGACGGATTGTGGAACATCTTCTCACACTTTTCTGGGTATTCCTTAAGATCAATCTCCTCAGCACATCCGGCGCTGCGTCGACGGGTCTGCTCTATAACGAGGCGGTGGGGCATTTTCTCACCGAGGACCAGTTTGTCCAGGCGGTTGGGCTGGCCACCTTGCTTCCAGGAAGCGATGCGCTGCAGCTGGCGATGTTTGTGGGATACACTGTTGCCGGGGTTGCCGGTGGGCTGGTCTCTTTGTTCGCTGCCATTCTTCCGCCCACCATTCTGATGTTTGCCCTGGTATCCCTCCTTCATCGTATCCAGCGCGAGGCCTGGGTCAGCCGCTTCGTGGAGGGCCTGACACCGGCAGTGGCCGTGTTGATCCTGACCGTCTCGTGGAAGGTTCTCAAAAATGGTACCGGGGGAGAGTTTGACTGGATCATTCTCGGGCTGGGCGGAGCAAGCCTGCTGGCTTATCTGGTGGAAATCCCTGCCCCCATCGTCATCCTCGTGGCCGGATTGATCGGTACCTTCATCTTCAAATGAAGCCAGCTATTACCTTCCAAACCTGGTTTAACTTGTTTTGGATCTTTCTGAAAGTGAACCTGTTGACCACAGCGGGTCCCACGTCTACCGGTCTTTTGTACAAGGAATGTGTGGGAAAGATCATGACCGAGCCTCAATTTGTAGAGGCAGTGGGCTTTTCCAACCTTGTGCCTGGCAGCGAAGCCTTGAAGCTCGCCATGTTTATCGGCTATTCAGCCGGTGGCTTTTCGGGGGTCATGGCTGCCCTGCTGGGCGCCATCATTCCCCCTACTGTGATCATGCTGACAGTTGCATCCATCCTGCTCCGCTTTCAGGGGCAGGAATGGATGAAGCATTTTCTCAAGGGAATGACTCCGGCGATCGTTGTCCTGCTGATGATGGTGGCATGGCAACTGTATAAAACGACCAGCCCCGGATGGACCATCCGCTGGCGTCCATTCCTGCTGGCTGCCCTGTCGTTTGCAGCGCTGTATTCTGGCATCGCTCCTCAGTACGTATTGATCGGAGCCGGGGTCCTTGGCGTGATTCTCTATAATCCACGGAGATTTTGATGGACGCGGAACTGTTGATTACTACCAATGGATATAAAGGGACGTGGTTTGCCATTGAATATGGTGCCTGGCTGGCTGAGTCCCTGCAGATGAAGATAACGCTGCTGGGCGTGACGGAGATTATCAATCCCGCGGCGATCGATGATCAGCACCCGCTGGGGGAAATCTTTGAAAGAGCGGTCAATCTATTCGAAGATAAGAAACTGACCTATCGGCTGGAAATCCGCAACGGGGAGGCGGGGCAGGTCATTCCGGAGAAGGCGAACAGCGGCCATTTCATTACGGTGGTCAGCCCATTGGGGCGCACCAGATTCCGGCGCATGCTGACGGGCAGGTCGATCCGCCCCTTGATGGAAAAGATCCGGGAACCGATCCTCTACGTCCCTGAGTTGCGCTTCCCGATGAGAAAGGTTCTGATCAGCGCAGGTGGGCTGGGATATGAAGCAGCCGCAGAGAACCTGGCGCTGCAAATCGCTGCCATCAACCAGGCGGAGGTGACCATCCTGCATGTCGTTCCGCCGACAGATCTGGATTATCCCACCACGCGCGGCGTACGCGGGCATATCACCGATCTGGCAGAAACCAATACCCTGCCAGGACGTAGCCTGCGTCATGCGCTGGAGATGGCCCAGGAGGCCGGGCTTACTGCCCGGGTGATCGGACGGAATGGAATTGTGGTCGAAGAGATCGTGAACGAAGTACAGGAGGGAGAGTATGACATGGTCTGCATGGGGTCGTCTTATAGCGCCAATACCCTG